>NZ_JBZXDO010000083.1:0-4840 GCF_058725505.1 Serratia sp. A07 | reverse complement strand
CAGCGCTCACATAGTGCGTTACCTGCCGTTTGATCATGCCGACATCCCACGGGAGGCTAAAGCATGAACCAAAATATTGCGACTTTCATTGTGGCCTTTGAGGGCGACGAGATGCCGCCGGTGCACGCCAATATGAACATCCTCGGCGGTAAGCTGGTCAGCGTTGCATTCAGTGATATCCGCCCCAGCTGGTTCGCGCTGGTCGATACCTGGCCGTCAGCCGGCGAGACTGTGCTGTTTTATACCCGGTTCGGTGAAGCGGTTGTTGGTCACGTCGACCATCAGGGCGACATTATCGATGAACGTATCGGCGGCGTTATTGATACCGACTACGACGAGGTGACGCACTGGTGCCGTATACCCGACGCGCCAGACTACCCAATAGGTGAGGAATAGCTGAATGAAAAACAATATCGTTATTACAGGTCGTGCAACCGTTGAATTCCGCCGTGTGATCCGCCGCGTCGATCATGATGAAACCGTCGAACTGGTTAATAGTCATGATTTGGCGGCAAATCAAATTGACTTGGAACATTGCAACCAGATTGTCGAAGTAACCGATATCGACGTGGAGGTAAACCCGCAATGACCACCAACGGCACAAAGCCGACTGGCTGACAGCGGCGATCGCCGCCACTGCACTTTCGAAATTTTGCAACACAACACTAACCCCGTAAGAGAGGAAAACACCATGCGTTACCCATTGAAAAACCGTGAAGAAGAGCTGAAAAAGGCCGGTATCCTGGACATTACCCGCCGCATTTTGGATCGTGCTATCACCGAAGGTTGGACGGTTGACGAATTCAGAGCAGTCGTTGATCGCGAAGTGGCCTTGATCGATGATGAAACTGATCTGCACAATCGTAAAGCCCGCGATCGTATCGTACGCCGCGAGCTTGGTTTAAGTAGCTCGGAGATATTGACACCCGCGCTTTATGCGCGCGTTTTTATCGATTGCGACGAGCCGCCGAGAGCGTAATCATCAGTGCATCGAATTGGCTGTCCAGCTTCTTGGATGTGCCAATAATCGACTTCTCTGTCGCTTTGAACTGCGTTTTTTTGGCGCAAGCCAGGGCTTTCTCCGGGGAGATAATCCCTTCAGCGACGAGCAAGGCTAACAGGTTGCTGGCAAGTTCAAATGCCGCAATATCAAGGTTCTCTTCTTTCATTAATTGTCTCCATTGATTAATCATGATGGCGGTGCGGTAACACCGCCTTTCTTTTGGAGGTACGAATGGATCGCACATCCCTTATCAAGTTAATTCATATTGCCAAGCGTGATCTACACCTTGACGACGAGACCTATAAAGCCACGCTGGCCAACGCCGCCGGCGGCAAAACCAGCTGCCGGGACATGACCGTGCCGGAGCTGGTGCGCGTCTTGTCCGTCTGCCAGAAACGCGGCTTCAAAATCCGTTCAAAACCCGGCAATCGGGGGATTAAACCGGGCAGCCTACCCGCCAAAATCCGCGCTATCTGGCGCGAAATGCACCAGCAGGGCTTTATCGGTAGCGGCAGCAATACGGCGTTAAACGCCTGGCTAAAACGTGGCACCGCCGGCGAGAATGGTGGGCTGGGCGTCGAGCAGTTGGCATGGCTTAATCAGGACGCTGCACTTGCAGTGAAGGTGCTGGAAAGCCTCAAGGGTTGGCACCGCCGCTGTATGCTGGAAAAACTCCCGCCGGGAACTCCAGCGGAGAGTTATGAGAAAATACGTAAGCGTTTTAAACACGTGATTTTATTCGAAGCAAAATAAATAAACGCCTGCTACTTGCAGGCGTTACTTTTTGTCGGACGGGATAAACTCAACGGCTGAAACCTTGGACAGAATGCGCTCCACATCCTTGGTATCAAAACCTTCTATATTCAACGTCTTTATTTTTCCGCCTTCTAACGTTAATTTAACAGAACGTTTCTTGTCTCGGCGCAGCCAACTCACCAGAACTGCTGATAACGCTGTCCATGCGGCGGGAGTGGCAAGTTTTTCTACCAGTTCAACCATGTCTCTAAAGCTGAATGATAGCGCTGCGAGACTGATATACTTAACGTTATGTTCTCTTAATAAAGCCCGTACTTCATCACCATCGTTAATGTCAAAATGCAAAAGAGGTTTGTCAATCATGGAAATAATCCTTTATCGAAAAAGTTCGTTCAAAGAACGTCTGTTGCTCGCCGCTGCCTTGTTTGTCGTCTCCTGGCAGATCCTCACCACGGGCATCGGCTGGCTGTCCATTGATGAAAATGCTATCGCTAAAAATGGCGACGAATTAAAGAGCGGCAAGAAATTGATCGCTTTCGCGCCTGCGCCAAAAAAACGATCACATTCATAACGTTAGCAAACGAGGTGGACATGAGCGAGATCCAAAACGAGTTGTTCGACGCCGATCCGGCTGTCGATGCGCTGATTGATCGGCTGGATGCTGTGCCGGATGATACCCTGCAGCGAAAATGGCCCGCGCTGCTGGCGGCCCTGCTGGATGTGCTCGACAGCGAGCTGCAGCGTAACAAGGTGGCTGCGGAGGACGCGCGCCGGCTGTCGCGCAAGCAGGCTGCGGCGATCGCCGCCTATCTCGGTGGTCGCAATTACTACCTGCCGGTCGGCGAGACGCTGTTTACCGCGCTGCGTGATGACGAAATCTTCGAAAAGTGGTTCAATGGTGCCGATATTGAGAGCCTGCGCCGGGAGTATGGGCTGGCGCAGATGCAGATTTACCATGTGATAAAGCAGCAGCGCCAGTTGCACCGCCGCCGCAATCAGCCCGACCTGTTCCCCGCCTGATCCTCGTTAACAATCGACTGGCCCCCAGGGGACGGATTGTTAACTTGGCGTAATCCCCCGCAAAACACCGTCTTTCCTATCCTGTGGAAAAATCGACAGGAAATAAACCATGCCAAAACTTCCCCCCGCGCTACGCGGTTCGTTAGTCGCTGCCGTCCTTTCCGGTGCAGGCCTGCTTGGGATCGCGTCGACCTATACCGGTTATTGGGAAGGTAAATCCAACACGGCCTATCGGGATCCGGTTGGCATCCTGACGATTTGCTATGGCCACACCGGCGCTGACGTCAAGCCTGGCATGGTGAAAACCGACGCCGAGTGTCTGGCGCTGTTGCAGCATGACCTGCGCTACGCATTTGCTGAAATCGACCGGTCTGTCACCGTGCCGTTAACAGACGGGCAACGTATCGCGCTGGCGGACTTTATCGTTAACAAGGGCGTCGGCAATTTCCGCCGTTCTACGTTGCTCCGGCTTATCAACGCCGGTGAGCTTCCCCGTTCCTGCCGTGAGTATCCGCGCTGGATCTATGCCAAGGGTGAGGTATTGCCGGGGCTGGTGACGCGCGCAGATGCGGCGCAGTGGCTATGCCAGTTCGATTTACCACAGCCGGCAGGTGTCCGATGAGCTGGCTCAGGGGGGGCATCGCTAGCCTGATACCCGTGCTGGGCGCGTTGGTGCTGTTTGCCATAACCCAAATCCAGCAGGGGGCTATAACGCGGCTGAAAGCCGATAACGACCAGTTAGTGCGGGAGCGTGATGTTGCCCGCCTGCAATTGCAAAACCAGCAGCGCGCGCTGGCGCTGTTTAATCAGCTCTCAAAGGCGAGTATCGATGAGAAAAATGCCAATCAACGGCACCTTGAACAAGAGCGCCAGGAGGTGCGTACCGCGCTTGCAGATGTGGATGCGGCCCGTGTGCCTGTGCCTGCCGCTGTGGCTGACCGGGTGCGCCACGCCATCGACGCAATACGTGCCGATAGCGCCGCCACCGATGCCCGCTGAATGGCTACAGGATTGCCGTGTGCCGCCGTTGCCGGCGCCATTCACCTTTGGCGCTTCGGTGGAATACAACCTGCAGCTGCTTGGCGTCATAAAAAACTGCAATGTCGACAAGACCAACATTCGGCGGGCAGAGCAAGACCGGCAAGGCGCGAGCGGCAGTCACCCTATTTTACAGTGAGACGATGTCATGGATACGTTAGACCGCGCCGCAGAAGCTGAGGCGCTGTTTCTGGAAGAGCGCCTCGCGGCACACCGCCGGCGGTCAAACCGCCTCGCGCCGGTGACGCTGATGCGCGAATGTGAAGATTGCGGCACCCGCATTCCTGAAGCTCGCCTGGCGGCGGTGCCGAATGCGGTGTGTTGTGTTGAATGCCAACAATTGCGGGAGGTGCGCGGTGTGGGCTGATCTCATTATGAATTATGCCGCGCCGGTACTCTCGGCGGTCAGCACGGCCGGGGCCATTTTTATGTGGCTGATGCGCCGCTCGTTTGCCAGCCGGGAAGACGTAGAGCAACTCGACGATCGTCTGCTGACGATGGAAACCCGCATGAGCAAGTTACCTAACCAGTATGAGGTTCACGCGCTAAAAGTGGAGATCACCGAGCTGCGCGGTGACCTGAAAGAAACCAATGCCAGCCTGCGGGCCGTGGCGCATCAGAACCAGCTGCTGCTGGAAAAAGTCATTAAGCGGAGTGGTAATGATTGACGATATTTTGACGCAAGATCAGCGCCTGGTCATTCTGCGTTCTCTGAACGATACCCAGGGCGAACTTAACGAATCCGTGTTGCAGGATTGCCTGGACGCTTACGGTCACAAGGTTTCGCGCGATAAAGTGCGTGTGCAGTTGGGCTGGCTGGAAGAGCAGCAACTGGTACGGCTTGAGACACTGCGCGGAGGGTTTCTTGTTGCACGCCTTACAGGCCGTGGCCAGGATGTGGCAGACGGCCGCGCCCGCGTGCCTGGCGTGAAAAAACCCCGCCTGAGCTAAGGAGGTCGCGATGGAGCCAAAAAACACCCGCGGCCGTGCCAGCAAGGTCGACCTGCTGCCGGAAGATATCCG
>NZ_JBZXDO010000082.1:0-4844 GCF_058725505.1 Serratia sp. A07 | reverse complement strand
CAGGGCGTCACGGTTATCGGGCGTGAGGGGGATGTCACGGTCACCGGCAGCACCCTGCACAGTGACCAGGGTGCCATTGCCCTGCAGGCGAAAAAGGATGTGGTCCTTAACCACACCACCGACAGCGAACATCGCGTCTCCAATGAGGAGAGCCGCGGCAGGAAAACCAAGGGTGAGCGCGCCGAAGAAGTCCTGCGGGAAAACGTGGTGGGCAGCACCCTTAGCGGGCGTGATGGTGTCACGGTGGTGGCGCAGGACGGTAGCATCACCGCCACGGCCAGCGCCCTGCACAGCGAACAGGGTGCCGTTGCCCTGCAGGCGAAGCAGGATGTCACCCTCAATACCGCCACCGAACGCGAGTCGACCTTCAGTGAAGAGCGGTCACAGAAAAAAGGCTTTCTGAAAAAAAGCAGCAGCCACAGTATCGCCAACGATGCCACCACCCGAGAGAAAGGCAGCCTGCTGAGCGGGGAGCACGTCAGCGTCAACGCCGGCAACGACCTGACGGTCAGCGGCTCGGCCATTGCCGCCGACCGGGATGTGAACCTGCAGGCCGGAAATAACGTCGATATCGGTGCGGCCACCGAGACCGACACGCACTACCGGCTGGAAGAGAAGAAAAAGAGCGGCCTGCTGGGCAGCGGTGGCATCGGGTTCACCATTGGCAAACAGTCGAGCAAACACGAAATCGACGAAAAAGGCCGGACCCAGAGCCAGAGCGTCAGTACCGTCGGCAGTAGCCAGGGCAGTGTCAACATCACCGCAGGCAACCAACTGCACATTGGCGGCGCCGACCTGGTGGCGGGTAAAGACCTCAGTCTCACCGGCGACAGCGTGGTTATCGACCCCGGCGTTGATGCGCGCACGCGCAAAGAAACCTTCGAGCAGAAACAGAGCGGCCTGAGCGTGGCGTTGTCGGGCACCGTGGGCAGTGCACTCAACACCGCCGTCAGCTCGGCGCAACAGGCGAGAAAGGAAGGCGACGGACGCCTGAACGCGCTGCAAAATACCAAAGCGGCACTGTCCGGCGTGCAGGCCGCACAGGCCTGGGAGCGGGATAATGCGCTGACCGCCTCGGCGGAGGCGAAAAACGCCGCTGCTGGTTTACAGCCGGGAGACAAAGGTGCGGCGCAGGGTGCCACCAATACGGTGGGAATCAGCGCCTCCTACGGCAGTCAGTCGTCGAAAAGCGAAACCCGCACCGACAGCCGCCAGTCGCAGGGCAGCACGCTTACCGCCGGGCAAAACCTGTCGATAACGGCGACCGGCAAGAACCATAATGCGCAAAGTGGCGATATCACCATCACCGGTAGCCAGCTGAAGGCGGGCAAAGACCTGTCGCTCGATGCGGCGCGGGACATTACCCTGCAGTCGGCCCAGAACAGCGAAAGCACCGTCGGCAAGAACAGCAGCAAAGGCGGCAACGTGGGCGTCGGCATTGGCGCAGGCTCGGGCGGCTATGGCATCAGCGTCTCGGCCGGCGTCAATGCCGGCAAGGGGCATGAGAACGGCAACGGCCTGACCCATACCGAAACCACCCTGGATGCGGGCAGTCATCTCAAGGTGACCAGCGGCCGCGACACCACGCTTACCGGCGCGCAGGCCAGCGGCGAAAAGGTTACCGTCGACGTGGGCCGTGACCTTCGGCTTGAAAGCGAACAGGACAGCGACCGCTATGACGCCAGACAGCAAAGCGCCAGCGCGGGCGGCAGCTTTACCGTCGGCTCGATGACCGGCTCGGGCTATATCAGCGCGACCCAGGACAAGCTCAAAAGTAATTTTGACAGCGTCAAGGAACAGACTGGGCTGTTTGCCGGTAAAGGCGGGTATGATGTCACGGTCAAAGAACACACCCAGCTCGACGGCGCTGTGATTGCCAGCACGGCCGACAAAGAGAAGAACCGGCTCGATACCGGTACCCTGGGCTGGACGGATATCCATAACCAGGCGGACTACAGCGCGACACACAGCGGCGGGTCACTCAGCACCGGCGGACCGGTGGGCAAGGACCTGCTGACCAACATGGCCGGTGGCATGCTGTCGGGCGCCAACAACAGCGGGCATGCCGAAGGCACGACAAAAGCCGGCGTCAGTGAGGGTACGCTGCTCATCCGCGACAAAGACAAACAGCAACAGGATGTGGCACAGCTGAACCGGGATACGGATAACGCCAATGCCGGCAGCATCAGCCCGATATTCAACAAGGAGAAAGAGCAGAACCGGCTCAAACAGGCGCAGTTGATTGGGGAGATTGGCGGTCAGGCGATGGACGTCATCCGCACGCATGGCGAAATCGCCGGGCTGAAGGCGCAGACAGACCCGGCCGCGCTGTCACAGGCCCGGGAGCAGCTGGAAAGGGAAGCGAAAGGCAAACCTGTCAGCGATGCGGCGGTGATGAAGCAGGCGTATGATAATGCCATGCAGCAATACGGCACCGGCAGCGACCTGCAGAAGGCGGCGCAGGCGGTGACGGGGGCGCTGACGGCGCTGGCGGGCAATAATCTGGCCGGGGCGTTGGCGAGTGGCGCCTCGCCGTACCTGGCGACGGAAATCAAGAAACTGACCACCAATCCGCTGACCGGTGAAGCAGACGTTGCCGCCAACGCGATGGCGCACGCGGTGCTGGGCGCAGTGACCGCGCAGCTGAACAACCAGTCGGCGCTGGCCGGCGGACTGGGTGCCGGCGGAGGAGAACTGGCGGCGCGCTACATTGCCGGCCAGCTGTTCCCGGGCAAGACGGCGGAGCAGCTGAGCGAAAGTGAGAAGCAGCAGGTGAGCGCGCTGAGTCAGCTGGCGGCGGGGCTTGCGGGGGGGCTGGCTACGGATGATACAGCGGGAGTCGTCACCGGAGGTCAGGCTGGCAAGAATGCGGTGGAGAATAATGCGCTAAGTGTTCCGCAAATAGAAAGTTTTGCGGAAAAAGCCAAAGGCTGTGAGGCCCGTGGTGACTGTGGTCAGATCGTGAAAGAAATGGAGGATCTGAGTCTCAATCAGCAGAAAGAAATGATTGCGGTCTGTTCCACCAATCCTGCAGCCTGCAAAGAGAAATACGGTGATATCCCGGCAAATGGAATACTGGTTCGCAAGGCGCTTGATAGCCTGTTTGATGCAGATGTTCCGGCAGAAATGAAGAATGACATATCTTCATTCTGGGCGCAGCAGATGGAAGCGGAAGGTGTCGTTACCAGCACCGAGTTTGCGAGCCAGTTGGAAAGCCGGTATGGCATGGACAAACAACAGTCTGAAATCTTGGCAATGGCGGTGCTGGGTGCCGTGACCGGCGGGATGGGTAAAGGCGGAAAGCCGGGGGCGGGTACATCAGGTAAAAACATTGTTGTTGTGGACTCAGGTAAGAAAGGAGCTTGGAACAAGGCGATGAATAAGCCGGAACCGAACACTGTTTATAAGGTCGATGGGAATAAGACTTATCATACAGATGAGTTAACCAGAACCACTAATGTTAGTGCATCACTAAGCCTATCTAAAAATGATAGAAATGGTTATCAGCAATGCAAAGCAGGTAAATGTGGCAATCTCGGTGACGAGGGTGGTCATTTAATCGCCAGCATCTTTCATGGCCCTGGTGAAAAGTTAAATCTGGTTCCGATGGATGGCAATCTTAACAAAGGTGCGTGGAAACAGATGGAGAATACGTGGACTAGAGCTTTGAAGGATGGTAAAAAAGTTGATGTTAATATCCAACCTTTATATTCAGGTAATAATACTAGACCTGATAGGGTAATCGTAAAATACTCAATTGATGGCGGCAGACCTGTGAATGTTGACTTCAAAAACTCTCCGGGAGGGAAATGATGCAACATACTGATCTTGAGCAAAAAATAGGCCAAATATTATTTGATTGTGGTCCTCTTAATGCTCAAAAGATAATCGTAAGGGCCAAGGTTTTCTCTGATGACGATGGTGGCACATATGAGTTTGACTACCTTGATGAGAATGGTGATCTGGACTGGTTTGATCCTGATGGTAGGGCTGTCGCAGATTTAACGGATGCTTTGGTTGCTTATAAGCAATTTTTTGTAGAAAACAACTTAACAAATGGGAAAACTATCTGGTCTAAATGTGAAATAACCGTTGATATACCAGAAGAAAAAATAAGTATAAGCTTCCAATACGATGACTAGCAAAACTCCCGGCCTGTTGACCCAGCTCATTGTTTTTATGTATGTTTTGAAACCCTGAGATTGCTGCCGCAATCGGGTGAAGAGAATGTAGCGGTGATTTCTCACATTTTCGCAACGCTAATCCCAGATACGATGGGCTAGTCCTCTGCGATAATCAACTGGGATATCAAGAGGCAAGTATCGGCGCGCCACTACGGACTTACCCTGTAGGGGAAGAAAAATTTTTAGAAATCAATAAAGACTTCTTTGCTGCCTTTCTGACCATGTCGTAGCACCCTGTGTGGATTCTAACCACGCAGGAGTGCACGCCATGAAAATCAGCACGTTGCTGACGTTGTTTCCTCTGCTGATGCCGGCATCGGTGCTTGCCGGCACGGTACTGTATACCGATTCCCACCATCCCCCGACGAATAATGATGCCTCCGTGACCGTGATTTATCTTGACGGTCCGGAGCAGTTGCAGACGCAGCTGTTTGGCGCACTGTCGTCGAACCCGGATGAAGCACAGCGCCAGGCGCAAGCCGTACTGCAGTCACCACGATGGCAGGCGCATGAAAAGGAGCTGGCCACGGTTTACCGCGCGGTGGTGCGCGCCTGGGAACTGGGCGTCAAAAAAGTCCCCGCTGTCGTGTTTGACGATCGGGATGTGGTGTATGGCACCGCTGATATCGCCCGGGCCACCGCGTTGCGCGCGAAGTCACT
>NZ_JBZXDO010000081.1:0-5060 GCF_058725505.1 Serratia sp. A07 | reverse complement strand
TTAGACCTGGTAGAGCGGATAAACGATATAATAGCGAAACGATTCCCGAATACTCTGCCGACCAGAGTATGAAATACTAGGCGGGGTTTCCCCGCCGTTCCATTATATATATTGCGCGCTGTTCCGCTTTTTCCCCATTGAGGGGAAACGCGGAATATCCCCCGCCCGCCCGTCAAAAACATAAATGTTTTTGACCCGTCCGCCCCCAAGGGCTCCCTTATTACCCCTGACGTGTTCCACGTCAGATTGGGTTGGATATACCCTTCGGCCAGCCTTATACACATCCCCACAGGCAATGTTATTTCACCTTGCTCCGGTGAAATAACCGCTCCCGTTCGTAACCGGTCAGGATAGGCCGGTTACTCACTGGCTTTATTGCATGTGGATATGTGCATAAGGGCAGAGTCAGTTGATAACAGGCGGTTTTAGTTTTCCACTTTTTATGTCTTTATAAATACGGTCAATCTTCATTGCGTAGTTATATCTGTTGGATATGGTCTCCTGCCGATTTTTTACGCCGGCATTATACATACCTACGGCTAACCAACTCAGGCCGTATTGATTGAAGTTGCGTCTTAGTACCAGGGCGCCAACATGTATGCAAAGGCAGGGGTTATCTTTGAGTTGTTTTATCGATAGCAAGGGGTACTCTCGTTTGAAGCGATTGAGAGTGTTGGTGTTGATTTGCATGACACAATGATCGGAGCTGATGATTTTTCCCGTCTTGTCTCTGTTGTGATTGACCGCCGAGTTATTGAAACCGGATTCTCTAAATGCGATGGCGCGGAGATAGTCCGGATCTATACGATAGTAAGCACCCGCCCGATTGAAACAATCTGCGCGAACGTTACCACTGAAGAAAACCATAATTGCCATCAGTGCTGCCGCTATTCTACACATCATCGCAAGAGGCCCGTAAGGTATTAACTCAACGTAGGTTAATATTAACACAGGCGTATATGTAAAACTAGATTTTTCACACCACATGCAAAAATTTTATTTTTGATTTAGTCATTAATAAACAGTGGTTTACTGTACAGGTTGTCTGTTTTATATACGATTTCAGTCGTAACGACATGGTGCCTTGCAAGTAACTTCCGTAATACTGTGAAGTAACCTTTAAGTTATTACAATTTAATCAATGATGTATCGTGATTCTGTACCACGCAGTAACTTGGGTGTTACTAAGAAATCTGCGAAATTGATACCATGATTACTTCATGGTTCCTTGTAAGTTACTTGTTAGTTACTGCGAGGTGTGCTAATGGTTACTTCAATCAGGCCGTGCATTGTATAAATCACAACCACTTTTGCTAAATTTATGATAGGTAGACCATGGAAGAAATATCAAGAAGACCAAATCGAGTTAACCTTACAATACCTTATTCTTTCCTCGATGTTATAGACCGCCATGTCCAGGTTCGACTCGATGATGGCGAGACGAGAGAGACAGCTAACAGGTCTGCTTTTGTCATGGAAATGTTCAAACTAGGCCTTAGGGTCTATGAAAACAAAAAGGCGAAAGACGAAGGTCAACTGTCACTCGATGACAAGTTAAAAATGATAGCTCGTAACGTTCTGATATCATCTTATCTAAGTGAGGCTATCTATCATGTAAATAAAGATACTGCAGATCTAAGTAAAGTTAATAAGTCTGAGCATTACCTAGATCCAGATTTTTTAAGTATGGTTACAGAACGTATAAATGGTAAGTTAGCAGAGTATTTTAAATAGCAATAAATTTAACTCTTGAGGTAATTTGAAACTAGAGTATAATTTTAACTGAAATCGCTAACGGATGTGGTAGCAGCCACACCCGTTAGCTAACCAAGTACAACCTGTAAGGGAGGCTGTCATGGTTAACGTCGATCCTACTAAACTATCAACTTTTTTCAACCTTTTTCCTGAGCTCAACCAACGTCAGTGCAGATTGGTGCTTCTTTTGACTATGGGAGCATCTATTGAAGACTTGTCGGATATAGAAAAATGTACACCAAATAGTATAAGGAAATCACTAAGGGAAGCTCAGTCCAAACTCTCTATCAGCTCACAAAACTGTCTAAGAGTGGTGACTTTGAGTAGAATTATTTTCTTCCTTTCAAGCGGAATAGTTCCAAAAGCAGGTAAGGTATAGTGCTCAAACTAAATATAATTCCTATGTAAATAGGATTGTATTTATTGATTTGATTCACTATCAATGGAGTAATACCTCCAAATATGGACAAAGCAAGGTTATACCCCAGGCTCATAGATTTGTCTGAGTCTGGGTTTTCTTTTACTAGTTTTTTTGCTAAATGAGAGAGGATCATAGCTGATATAATAGTTATACCTATCCAGCTAGCTAGTGTAGCAGTTATATAATTGGAGTTTATGAAGTAGAATAAGGGTATAGATAGTACAACTAGTAGTATGTTACCTGATAAATACACATTTTCTTTATTTTTGTTATGTTTCCATACTTTTGCAGTAACAATTAGAATGGTGGAGGTTAGCAATGAAATATTTATCAACTGCAATACTACGGGGTTTATATTTTCACTGATTTTACTTGCGAGTTTCAAATAACAGAAGTTTTGTGCGTAAAAAATTATAGCAGCTGGTGCGACTATAAATATATTAAAGATTGTGTGTTTCAATGATATTTTTCTTCCCTTATAAAAAGTTATAGAAGAAATATCATCTTTAGGAAGGTTCTTTCTCATAAAGTAAGCAAGGATGATATTAGTTAGACCAATCAAAAAAGGTATTCGCCATCCAAAGTTTTGCATCTGATATTGATTAAGCATGTTGCTAAGGCACAGTACTACTATTATCGAAATAATACCTCCTATCATTGAGCTACATACAATAACCCCGCTCAAAAAGCTTTTCTCACCTTCCGTTTTACGTTCTCTGATGATATATGAAACTACTAAAGGGTATTCCCCTCCAAATGAAAAAGAGGTTAACAACTGAACTAAAAGGATATATATGGCTATTTTTTCACTATTGAGCTCTGTTGGTAATATACACATCGCGAAGGTGGCAAAACCACTTAAGCAGCTCGATACAAGCAAAGCATTTTTCCGACCTTTGTATTCTGCCAATTTCAGAAGTAGATATCCCCCAATAGGTCGAGCTAAGAACCTAATAGCAAATATGATCCACAAAATTGTTGAGGCATTTTCTTTATCAGTGCTTAAGAACGGTTCCAAATAAGGTGATAAAGCAGCAAATACAGCAATGTCGTAATATTCGATAACATTGCCCAGAAGTAATGAACTTCTCTTAGATAGCTTCATTGTAGTTCTCCAATACTTCAATTAAGTTTCCATCAGGATCTTTAACAAAAAAATATGAAAAAATCCCTGTTCTAGCCTTTTTTATATCGGTAGTGGAGTACCCTTTTTTATTGAATAAAACTCTGGCTCCCAAAACGTCTTCAACAGACAATGCCATGTGTGTATAACCTGGAGTTTCTAACGTAACTGAGGTTTTGGGAGATTCAAATTTTTTATATTCAAATAGCTCTAAATATAAACCTACTCCCTCTAACATCAATATTTTAACATCTCCACTCTCGTACTCACATTTGGGGGTGAAGCCAATATTTGTGTAGAATGATTTAGACTGCTCTAAATTAATGCATGTTATTGATATATGGTGTAATTGGCCCTTGATCATCAAATTATTTTCTTCCATTCAATTTTTTCAAACACCTTCGATAAAGGAAAGCCAGTACAGCCAAGTTTTTTTCGAATTTTATCTATTCTTTTCCTTTCACAGCTTTCGCTGCATTTATGCAAGAAAGCAATTTCTTTTACTGTTTTCAATCTCGTTAGATTTACTATTGTATCCCTCTCTATTTTGGTTAGATTTATCCATGACGGAACTCCTTCAGTTGTTCGTTCACAGGAAAATCTTATAGGAAGTGCGATTTCTTCGCCACAACGTTGGAAAACCTTGTTAGCACTTTCTCTAAAGAAAATTGTGCTATCATAGTTAACTAAAACATTATTTATAATGCTATAATCTGTTGAATTTATTGATATAACTTCATAGCCTTCGTCTGTTTCAATTGTTAGGTCTATTTTCCTTATCTTGTTAGGGTTATAAACCTCCAATAAATTCAGATAAGAGTTGTCATATGAACACCACTTCTTTATCCCAGGAGAAAGTCTCTGATCTAACTTTTTGTCAAAGTCATTTTCCCAATATCTGAGATGCCAAAGGTAGTTAGAGGATACAGCCTTTATATGTTTTTTTGATATATTTATATGTGCATATGATATATCTATAAATTGTAAGTTTAAGAGTTTACGCAACTCACTTGAAAATAAGCCTGATGCTTGTTCTTGCTTAGATGAATCTATATCCATGTTACCTCTAAGAAAGTTATTGCCACACTGAAACATAAGCTCAACTTAATGATCCTTTGCCATAAATAATTGATTTAGTCAAGGGGTAAAATTTACCCCTATCCTTCCTTGCGGGTTTTATTACACTACTCAGATGGGAAGATACATGGTACTGGTTTGAATGAATAGCATACAAGTTTTCAATACCAAAAGCAGCTCCAGAGGTGATTATAAAGCACTGATAAGTATCAGTATTTATCTACCAGATCATCATACTAACTTGCTCTATGACTCAGCTGTTTGTTCAACCCGCTCTAAGAGGCAAGAGGCAACGATAAGGCTAATTGATCATCTGAATGACTTCCCTTCTTTCAGTATGAAAGATAAGGATAATTACTACTCTCTTGTTAATGGTTTAGGCGGGGTGACGGGCATCAATCTGCAGATATCTGAAGTGCCTAATTTAATTTTAAACTTTTCTTCTCGCCAGCAGGGGCACTCTAAACGAATAGAGGCCGCTTTAAGGATTGTTGACCACTTAAATAGATTCGAATCAATCGCTTGTATTGGTAAGCGATTTGCTAGGTAGTCATAAAACCAAAAGCTAAAGGAGGTACACGAACCAGATTATTTAATTGTTTACACGCATATAAAAATTCATTTTTTCTTTTTTAACCTTGAGGAATTTCACCATGCAAGGAAAGTTAGCCTTGTACCTAAAGA
>NZ_JBZXDO010000080.1:0-5122 GCF_058725505.1 Serratia sp. A07 | reverse complement strand
CCCGCGTCGAGCACGAAGAAGTTCACCGTGCCTTTATCATACGGCACCTGGGCCTTGCGGGCATTCTTGGGATCAACGTTCAGTTTGCGCAGATAGTCGTTGAAGGCACGGTTCAACACCGCTTCGTCGATCGCCGTATTGACCTCGAAGTTGATGTATCCCCCTTGCGGATCGCTGGCGTCGCCGGTGTATTTGATCAGCGAAAACACCGGTTCGCCCGACTTCTGCGCAATGTGGATATCACCGGGCAGATACCAGAACTGGTTATCGTCTGAATCGTCGGCGAAGAAGGTGATGTTGTTGATGGTGGCAGTTTTGGCTCTGAGTAATAACATGGCGTTTCCTTAGTTAACTGAGGGTGGCGAGATCGAGAGCGTTGGCGTCGGTCGAGCACTGCACGTTTTCGGGCCGATCGCCGCCTTCGCCGGGTTGATAGGTAAACCAGATATCCAGATCGACGCTCATCTGCTCCGGATCAAGCTGATCGGCGCTGAAACAGCGCGGGGCGGCATCGGATTCGGTAAATTGAAACACCTGCTGCAGCGTTTCCGCCGGCGTGCAGGCGTAGCTGGCGGAAACGATGACCATTTCCACCCGGCGCCAGTCCATGTCGGCCGACAGCGTCAGCACGCGCTGGCGATACAGGGTCGAGAACAGGTAGACGTCCTGACCGGTCGGTTCTTGCAACTCGGCGGAAATATGCGGTGAGTTGACGGCGGCGCTGTAGGTTTTGTCGACGTCGAATTGGTATTCGTCCGGCTCCGGCAGCATGACCGGGTAGTGGGCTCGCGGGCTGGTCTGGTCAAGTTGGAAGCTGCGCGACACGCTGCTGTTCGGCTGTTGCCGGTGGCGATAGCGCAGCGTGACCAGCACGGATTGATAGCGCTGCCAGTCAAACTGTTGCGCCGCTTCGATCGCGAAATCATAGCGGCCGTAGAGCGACTCGACGTCCAGAAAGACCTCGCTCATCTCCGTTTGCAGGCTGCCGGAGCTGACCGAAGTCACGCCGCCTATCGACTGGTTGAAGTACACGGTGAAGTCATACTCGACCGGCCACAGCATTTTTCCCGTTTTCGGGTCGATCAGGCTGGGTTCCTTAAACGGTTTGGGCCCGAAGTCGTCGCGGGTAAATTTCAGCTGTCGGCTGTTTGAGCCATAGCGCAACCGGGCCGTCACCAGCAGGATATTGGCGTCAAGCGCATCCGACAGTAGGCTGACCCGCACCTCGCGATAGGCGAAAAAGTCATCCTGCAGATCGCGTTTGACGATCGCGCGATCGGCCTGATAGTCCGTGCCGTTGACCAACTGGGCGAACAGGGCCTGCGGATAGAGCGAACGCTGCACGACGGTGGTTTCGCTGATCTTGCCGCTCAGGCGGCGTTGATCGATGTTTTCAACCGAGACCTGTTGTAGATAAAAGCCGGCTTTGGGGCTTGTCTGCTGCGGTTCGTTGGCGATAACCGGCGTGAAGAACTGGCTGGTGAGGATCTGCGTCAGTTCGGCGGCCGCCTGCGCCATATGGCCGTCGGGATCGGTGTCCCTGACTTTGACGGTGACGATTTTCTCGCTGATCAACTGGGCGGATGTATGCTCGATACCGACGCTAAAGATCAGCAGGTTAAAGCCTATCGAGCGCTGCAGGTAACGGTAAACCTGGTCCCAGTTGGCTTCCAGCTCGAAGGTGGCCGGCGGCAGTTGCTGCAGGTAGTCGATTTTGTAACTGACGGCGATCGGCGTCGAGGCCGGCGTGCGCATCAGGCTTGCCAGCAGCAGGATATCGTCGTCGTCGTCCAGTTTGGCGGACAGGTAGCAATATTGCTGGTCGCTCAGCGAGGTTTTGCTGGTCTGCCCGGGGATAAGATCGGGGATATTCAGCGTCGCGCTGCAGGCGATCGCCTGCAGCGGCAATAAGATCGCATCGCGCGGTATATCCGGGCTGGCGTCGGCGGCGCGTTGCGCCGCGTCGGGCGAACTGGCCAACTGGGTCTGCAACGACAGCGTGGCGTAGTAAAGATCGTCCGGTTGGTTGAGGTTTCTGAAAATTTGCAGTTGGACATCGGGTTGATTGCCTGCGGTGACCTGCACGCTAGGCGCGGCGGCACAGTAGTAATACACGGGCCGATCCGGGTCCGCTCGAATAAAACAGATGTCTTGCATGATTACCTGATCGCGCATAGCGGCAACCTCACGTCATCGGAGAGGGAGCCGGAGCAAGGCGTGCTTGCTCCGGCGGAGACCGGCCGTCAGAAGGTCACGACCACGATGGTGCTGGTGCCCGTGATCGGCTTGGTGACGGTTTTCTCCTGGTTATCGCCGTAATAGACCGTGGCGGTGTAGCTGATCTGCGGCTCGTTGCCTTTCTCTTGCTGCATCAGGTTGAATGTCAGGTACTGCGTGAGTGACTTGGTGTCGAACTCGGTTAACGCAATGGGCTGCGTTTGCGAGAAGTCCCATTTCGGGTAGTTCACCGTCATCTCGAAGGTGATCAGCGAAACGTCTTTTTGCGACGGTTTGAAGATGATGGTGTATTTCTGCTGCTTCGGCAGGGCGTTGGCGATCAGGATCTGATTGCCGCGCGTTTCGCCATAGCCGGGCAGCTGCGGGTTGCTTTCCACGCCCGGCGGGAGGTAGGTCAGGCTGTCGCCGTCCAGCGCATAGTAGTCGGCCGAATAATAAAGCGGCTTTTCCACGTTGGTGCCGATCGGATAAATAAACGGCACCGGCGGGTTCTTGTCGCTGATCACCTGGGTGTATTGCTTGAGCGGCACGCTGTGCTCTTTGTCTTCGTACTGGGTCTTGACCACGACCTGGCTGAAGACCTCCCAACCCAGCGGGTTGAGCAGGGTGGAGATATCTGCGTAGACGATGCCGCTTTGCGCCGCGTTGATGGTGACCACCAGATCGTCTTTGACCTGGATGTCCCCAGACAGGTAAGGCCTGGCCTGCATGCCGGTGAAGTTGACGGTGTAATGATAACGGTAGGCGCGGCCGAGCTCGGGTTTGATAAACCACTTGTCGGTTTTCTTCGGCCCCGGATCTTTCGGCGTAAAGGTCAGCGTGCTCTTGAGATCGTCGTCGTATATCGCGGTGACCACGATATTGGCGATGTCATACTTGGCCATGTCTTCGGTGACGAAGAACTCCGGCTGGATGTACTGATAGAACGGGTCGTGTAGATCGTACTCTTTGAAGTACTGATCCAAATCGGCTTCGCCGACGATTGAGCGTATCGACGGCAGCTGAGTTTGCGGGTAAATGGTGGAGGACACCACGGCGTTCTCTTCATATTCGCGGGTGAAGCTCAGAGTTTGCGAGATTTTGGACTGGAATTTTTCGAAGCTGCCGGCGTCATTCAGCAAATTGAGACTCATGTCGATGCCGGTTTGGCTGCTCAGGATCTGCTCGACCTGCTGTTGCCCCCAGTTCCGCAGACTTTCCTTCCATTTATCATAGGCGGCGGGTTCCATGCCCATCTCTTGCGCCGTCAACCCGATCCGCACGTCCACCTTGATCGCTTCCTTGGCGTAAAACTCCTGCTCGATCTTTTTCTCGTCGGCCGACCAGGTGTGGTAGTTGATGGTTTGCGCTACGGACTTGGCCTGCTCGCTGTTGTAGGTGACGATCACTTTGGCCGCCGACATGGAGGCATCCAGGGAGAGGTCGAAGCGCACGCCGACGCTGGCGTTTTTATCGGTGCCTTTCAGCACCTGTTCAAACAGCGTGGCGCCTTCCCCGGTCAGCGACAGGCTGAACACGGTATTGTTGTCGCCGAGGCCGGAGGGGGACAGCGGCGTTGGGATCTGGCGATAGAACTTATCGTTGCCGTCGAGGATCAGCATGGCCTGCGCCGAGGTGTAGCGCGGCTGCATCAGTTCGATTTTCGCAGCGTCCGCCGGCATCAGTTCGCTGAGGAATTGATCGTCGCCCTTGTTGCCGTCGTAGAGCGCGACAAACCGGTTAAGCTGTTCATCGCTCAGGCCGGTATTCTTCTGCGCCTGGTCCATCGCGGTCTTCTTGGTGTTATTTTCCGGGTCCGCTTCATAGGCCTGTTTTGCCTTGATGTAGTCGACAATGAGCTTGGATTTTTTATCCAGCGGGCCGTCTTTTCTGCCAAGGCCGTTATACAGCTGCAGGCGGATGCGGTCTTTCATTTCCGCATTCGGCTGCGGCAGCTGCACGGTGAATTGCGCGTAGCCGCCTTGCGTATCTTCGCTGCGGTATTTGTAAAACATGAAGCTCGGCGTATTGGTATCCCGTTTGGCAAACACCGGGATCTCCGGCACCACATAGAAGATATCCTTGCTGTCGCTGTCGCCGTAGCAGGTATACGCGTATTCCTTGACGCCCAAATACTCGGTGACGTCGATTTTTATCGATTGCTGCAAAGCGGTGGTTAACATAGGGCGGTCCTCTTGTTTATGTCACTTGTGGTATTGCAGTTTGATGGGGCCGGTGGTGGCCTGCAGGGGGCCGGAGTCGTAATTTTTGGGGAATAGCGCCGCCGTTTTCCCTTGCCAGCGATAGTCCACCCGGCCGTTGAGGCCGGCGGCATGGGCGTTGATCCACCAGATGGCTTGCCACTGCGCGGCGGAAAAGGCGAAGGTGAAGTTTTGTTTCTTGCCCTGGCCCGCCGGGAGATAGCTGGCGCTGCCGGAGATCGTTTTGAATTCGGACTTCAGAGACTCGGCGTCGAACAGCAGGCTATAGAAACCCACATCCTGCGGCGTCAGCGCGATGGCGTTCTGCCACGCCAGCCGGCTCTCGAAACTGGTGTAATCGGCGAAGGTCACCTTGAGTGCGATATCGCTCACCGCCGCTGTCGTTTCCAGCGTCACTGGCGGGAAGCTGGGCCATGCCATCGGCGTCTGTTGATCTGCCCAGCGCAACTCTATCGCCATGATATTGAAGCCTTTCGGATCAAATCCCAGGCTGACGGTGCAGCGTTGAGGCTCGATCGGCTTATCCGGCCTGCTGGGTTCCGGCAGGGGCGTAGCGGTAAAGGAGATGATGCCGTCGGCCGGCAGCCGATTCAGCAGTTCGGCAATGTCGCGTTGCTGCTCCAGCAGATAGCGCTGGGGCACGGTGTCGTCGTATTCGATTTGGTAATTCAGCTTGTTGGGGA
>NZ_JBZXDO010000079.1:0-5359 GCF_058725505.1 Serratia sp. A07 | reverse complement strand
AAAAAAGACGCTGAAGCTGCCATTGAGGACGAACTGGCCAGACGCCAGCAGAACGAACACCGCCTTGACACCCTGCTGAACGACACGGCCGATACCATCAAACAGTTGGCCAGCGCCAAACGACGCCAGCAGAACGGCTTCTACCAGGCCTGGGTGGGCTGGTCGATGCAGGGCTCGCCCATTCAGGCGATGCAGCTGGAAGCGGCGCTCAAGCGCGAACAGCCGGGGCTGCTGACGGAGAACCCGGAGGCCTACTATCGCCTGCTACTGGAGCGCGCCGGCGCGCTGCCTACCTGATCCAAATCTCGCCAACGACTGTCTCTGACGCCCACCCTGCCGGCCACCGCCTGCGGGGCGTTTCCCGTGGGCGCAATCCAGGAACACGGACGCCGGGCACGCGCCGGCAGCTTGATACTGCCCCAAAAACCGAACAACCCACGACAAAAAACGCCGATGTCGACCACCGGCCAGGCCGTGCAACGTCGACAATATCATTAACTCCGTCATTAACTTCGAACAAGCAGTTAACTTCGAACATGCCGACCGTATACTGATTAACTTCGAACGTTACTCCTGAACAAAACAAGCCCTTTAAAAAGGGAGTATTCATCGCACCGGCTGACGCCAGTGCAGGTGAGTACCTCCCTCACGTTGTTCGGGCAAAACCATCCGCTGCAGAAAAAGTGCCGACTGCCGTTAAAGGGGTTTGAAGCCCAATGGAACGGAAACGTACGTTAAGAGCATAACCGTATGATTTTAAGTCTATAAAGTCGTGGAGTTGTGGGTCAGATTTACGTTGATTTGATTACCGGGTTTATTAACATTGGAAGTGCCGAAAACCGCATGGTTACTGGTATCAACGGAAAGAGTAAATAAAACCCTCGTTTTCTTTACTCGCGTAAACTGCTCAAAAAATGCACTTAGCGTACAGTTTCGTACGGTTGGGCTTCAGCCCCCTTAAACTACTCACTCGCGAAAACCGCTCCATGCCCACCTGGCCAACACAGAGACCGGCTCGTGCAGAAATCGCCTGGCCAGACCCTGATTTAGTCAAAACCGGCCCGCGGACGCCGAACCATTCGCCGGACTCTGCAGTTCTTCAGCACCGATCATCACCACCGCATCATTGGCACGACCACCAAACACCTGACCCACCCTGAAAAGCGGCCCCGCCCCCCGGCCAACGGCCGGGGAACTGTGTCGCTTTTATGATGAGTGTTGTAACTAAAGTGTTCCGTGTCGCTGTGGGTGGTGGCGCTTTAGGGGTTGGTGAACACGCCCGTAAGCGCCCTTGCAGGCCGCTAACGCGGAGATACGCCCCGCCTCTGGCGGGACCACTCCGACGGCGTAATGTCGCTTCAGTGTAGCTTTGCGTGGAGTTGGCTTTGCAGGGCAGTGGGTGGGTGCGGTGAAACCTATCAAACCCGAACCGGCTTCGCCGGGCTACCGGCGCCCCTTGCCTGTGGGTGTCCTTTTTGGCTGAGGCTGGCGCCTTCATGCGCTTTCGCGCATACTCAGACACTCATGGAGTACGGGAATTTCCAGGAGACTAAAAATGAGCTTTTTTGACGAACTGAAAAACAAAGGTAAATCGGTTATCAACGACGTCGCTGATGACATCAGCTCGGCAGCAGACAAGTTAAAAAAACTGGCTCAGGACGGACTGTCTGACACAAAAGAGCAGGTGAATGAAACAAAGGAAGAAACCGCATCGGCGATGAAAAACACGGTCAGCGATGTCAAAGACGTGGCTGAAAAGGCAGGAAGCGCGCTGTCTGAAACCAAAGACGACATCTCTGCCAGGGTCAGTGATGCAGCAGCCGGCATCGAAGGTAAGGCAGAAGATGCCATTCATACCGCCGGTGAGAAGGCGGATGATTTCACCGCCAGAGCGAAGGAGAACCTCGAAAACCTCTCTCGTAAGCCAGACTAGCTTTTACCATTCAGGGAGGGATTTCCGCGTGCGGCCCTTCCTTACTCTTGCCAGCAAAGGGGGCATCCCCCTTCATACCGAACAAAAAAAACGCTGGACAAAAACTGACAAATACTTACACTTCGCAACCTATAAATAACCATTAACTGTTGTGAGCAGGATTGTGGCGTTTTACAGGGAGTACTGGCTGCCAGGATGCGGCCTGATGTTGATAAATCTGGCGCAGGCGGCCCCCATTACCCCTGCTGACCTGGAAGTTGTCGAGCTGCGGCAGAAGGCCCTGCTTGAGCAGGCGCAACAACAACGCGACGACCTGCAAAATACCACCGACCTGCCGACGCTCCCTCTTCCCGTGCCGGACAAGGGAATTCACGCCTGTCATGATGTCAAACACGTCGTCTTTCAGGGTGCCGAACACCTTTCCTGGTCGGTCAGGGATAATCTGGCGTCTTCCTTTCA
This sequence comes from Serratia sp. A07, assembly GCF_058725505.1. Taxonomy (NCBI): domain Bacteria; kingdom Pseudomonadati; phylum Pseudomonadota; class Gammaproteobacteria; order Enterobacterales; family Yersiniaceae; genus Serratia; species Serratia sp. A07. Next base: position 2,967 of record NZ_JBZXDO010000079.1, on the reverse strand, counting down.
AGGCCGCTGCCTGACGCTCTCCGGTATCAACACCCTGGTGCGGGAGACCACCAATGCCTACATCACGCGCGGCTATGTTACCTCGCAGGCCTGGCTGCCGGCGCAGGAAATCGCCGGCGGGACGTTGACCATCGCTGTGAGTGAAGGGCGCGTTGAGGGTATCAGCCTTGACGGGCAGGACACGCCGATGCTCCGGATGGCATTTCCCGGCCTGGTGGGCGGGGTGCTCAACCTGCGCGACATCGAGCAGGGCATGGAGCAGCTCAACCGCCTGCCCTCGCAGCAGGTGGTCATCGATATACAACCGGGAATGCGGCCGGGTTATTCCTCGGTGGTCCTGCGCCGTACATCGACACGCCTGCCGGTCTCCCTGTCCTTCGGCGCCGATAACGGCGGCCAGAAAAGTACCGGCGTCGGGCAGATGAATGCCGGCGTGGTGCTGGACAACCCGTTGCGCCTCGCCGACCAGTGGTCGCTGTCAGCCTCACGGGATGATGCATTTCATCACGACCGGCGCAGCCGCAGCCTGAACGGCGGCGTTTCTGTTCCCTACGGTTACTGGCTGTTCATGGTTAGGAAACTCAATCGACCCTTTTTGAGTTTCCTAACCATGAACGGTGGCAATGAGGATCAACATGTGGTGCGACCTATCGCGAGGTAATGCGTAAAAATGCAAGTTTTGCCGTGTTTTTAAGCTAAAACCCATTTTTCAGGCGCACTTATCCAGAGAAGGGGTCTGAAGCCATCGTTTTTTTGCCATCCGCTGCAGCCGGTCAGAGAGCAGTTTGGTGGCGTGCTCGCCCGCCACGGCACCGGTAAAACGCAACCGGCCCTTGCACAGTATGCACTGGTACGGATCGGTTCCCAGGAAACCTTTCATCAGCACTGCAAATCCGGGTCGCTTCGGTTTTTCCCGTACCGTCATCGCCAGCGCGTCGTAGACCTTCGGCAGCAGCGAACCGTGCTTGCGGTTGGCCAGAAAGCCGTAGTAGCGCACCATTTTAAAGTGTCGGGCCGGGATATGGCTGACGTAACGCTGCAGCATCTCCTCCTGGCTGATTTTCTGGCGTTTGTGTTGCTGCGTGCGGTGATCGTAATACTGATGGACCACGGCACCGCCGCGGTAGTGGCGCAGCTGAGAAGCGGCCACCGGCGGGCGCTTCAGGTACCGGCCGAGGTATTTCACGCTGCGCCAGGCACCGCGTGTCTTTTTAGCAAAATGCACTTTCCAGGCGCGGCGATATTGGGCATGCAGATAACGGTGCCACCGCTCTTCATTACGGATATGACCGAGGCCCGGCAGGCCTCCAGGGTTGATTTGGGCGTAGTTGTCGCGCAGCAGGTAAACCACGGCGTTGCGCCAGATTTGCTCGACCTCTTTCTTTTTGAAGAACAGCTGCCGCCAGGTGCCGCGTTTGATGTCGAGGCCGCCGCGGGTGACGGAGACGTGGATATGCGGGTGCTGATTGAGCTGCCGGCCGTAGGTATGGAGAGCACAGAAGATACCGACTTCGATCCCCTGTTGGCGCGCCCAGCGGAGCATGGCGCGGGTGGCGCAGCGAAACAGATCATTGAGCAGGAGCCAGTTGTTATTGAAGAACGGCCACAGCAGGTGCGGCATGGTGAAGGTGATGTGTTGCCAGTCGCAGTCGGGCAGAATGTGCTGCTGTTCGGCGATCCACTGCTCGGTGGCCTTGAGGCCACAACTGCTGCAGGCCTTGGACTTGCAGCTCTGGCAGAAAAAGCGGGCATGGGTGCAATCCGGTGAGGCACAGCAGTAGCGGCGAACACCCATGGCACAAGTGCCGCAGGCGAGCATGCGCTCGACGGCGAGTTTGGTCCAGTCGCTGAGGGAGTCGCCGTGTTTGTCGAGATAGTGGTTCCAGCCATCGTCATGCTGGAACAGTAGCTTTGCCGGTCGGGGAATATACATGGTGCAGAGTCTACAGGGCGTTATCGGGCAGGAAAAGTGCGTCGGCGCCAGCCGGCTCACGCCACAGGCGTGCTCATTTTATGCGGGTGTCAACGCGTCGGTGTGACATGTCCCACCTCGCAGCCGGTCGGGCTGTCAGACGGTACCGGTGTTGAGGTGAGACAGGATCTAAAAGACGGTTGAGGCAGCAGCGCTGCCGTGCTCGCCCCATAGGGGCGCTACGTTCATGGTTAGGAAACTGAATCGACCCTGTTTGAGTTTCCTAACCATGAACGGTAGCGAGGAAGAGCCGTATTAGGTGAGGCCTATCGCGAGATAATTCGTAAAAATGCCGGTTTTGCCGTATTTTTAATCTAAAACCCATTTTTCAGGCGCACTTATCCAGGGCGGGTGCCAGAAGCCATCGTTTTTTCTCCATCCGATGCAGCCTGTCGGACAACAGTTTTTTCGCGTGCTCGCCCGCCACGGCACCTGCAAAACGCAGTGGACTTTTGCACAGGATGCACTGGTACGGATCGGTGCCCAGGAAGGCTTTCATCAGCACTGCGAAACCCGGCTTCTGCGGTTTTTCCCGTTGCGTCATCGACAGCACTTCGTAGACTTTCGGCAGCAGGGTGCCGCGTTTACGGTTGGCCAGAAAGCCGTAGTAGCGCACCATTTTAAAGTGTCGGGACGGGATGTGGCTGACGTAACGCCACAGCATCTCTTCCTGAGTTAGTTTCTGACGTTTGTGCTGCTGCGTGTTGTGGTCGTAGTACTGATGCACCACCGAGCCACCACGGTAGTGTCGCAATTGCGATGCCGCCACCGGCGGGCGTTTAAGATAGCGGCCCAGATATTTTACACTGCGCCAGGCACCGCGAGTCTTTTTGGCGAAGTGGACCTTCCAGTGGCGCTGATATTGCGCCTGCAGGTAGCGCTTCCACTGCTTCTCATCACGAATGTGGCCATGACCGGGCAGGAGGGCCGGGTTAACGCGGTCGTAGCTGGCGCGTAGCAAGCGGATAACGGCGCCGCGCCAGATTTCTTCGACC
>NZ_JBZXDO010000078.1:0-5482 GCF_058725505.1 Serratia sp. A07 | reverse complement strand
CGAGCTTTTTCTTCTGGCGCGTTATCGATCTGGTCGAAAGCACGTGCAGAACCGCCGTAGGTTTTAGCCAGTACGGTAGTGATCGCTGCAGTCAGGGTAGTTTTACCGTGGTCAACGTGGCCGATAGTACCGACGTTAACGTGCGGTTTTGTACGTTCAAACTTTTCTTTAGACATCGATTGTCCCTCTAAGACACGGATAAATCGGTGGTATCACCACATCAACCAAGCATTTGCTCGTTGAATCCAGAACAGAAAGAAAATCAGGGGGCGAGAAATTAAGAAGTGGTGCTGATAGGCAGATTCGAACTGCCGACCTCACCCTTACCAAGGGTGCGCTCTACCAACTGAGCTATATCAGCACATCTTGGAGCGGGCAGTGGGAATCGAACCCACATCATCAGCTTGGAAGGCTGAGGTAATAGCCATTATACGATGCCCGCATCCTGGAACTCGGCTACCTGATTTTTCTGTAGAATTTTGGGATGGAGCAGGATTGTTCATCACTCGGCTCGCATCCTTCGGGCCGGCTGCGCCTTGCGCTGCACAGCTCGAACCTTGCCGAAGGCTTTCGCCCTCTCCTCCCGCCATCAACCGTTGCGGTATTTATCGCATCTCAGTTAATCGCCGAAGGCAAGATTTGGTGGTGGGGGAAGGATTCGAACCTTCGAAGTCTGTGACGGCAGATTTACAGTCTGCTCCCTTTGGCCGCTCGGGAACCCCACCAGATTTTAACTACTTGTGACTTGAATGGTGCCGGCTACCGGAATCGAACTGGTGACCTACTGATTACAAGTCAGTTGCTCTACCTACTGAGCTAAGCCGGCATCAAGTGCAGCGCATTCTAGGTAGAGCGGGCGACCTATGCAACAAAAAAATTGCTTTACGCGCACTTTCGCTCATAAATCAGTCAATTTTGCATACTGTCATGCAATTCGCAGCCTGCGGCGTGCAAACATTCATCACTCGCGGCAATCATTCTCTACAATTTTATCCACTTTTTGCAAGCCTTGAGCGCCGCTTTCTCCGTGTCGGGCTTCTCAAAACACTTAACCCGCGCAGGTAAACTGTGAGCGGGATCGATGCACCAAAAAGGGGATACCTGCCCCGGACTGCGGCGTGGGCTACACTGATCCCTCGCCCTTTTGCCGTCGCCATGCCTTTCGCCGCTGTGGCTCAGTTATTGCTTCTCTTCATTACCCCCATCCCAGGAGGAATGACCGATGAAAATAGTGCCTATCAACGCCGCTACGCTACCGATTTACCGCGATGAATTGGCCCGCCTGTTGACCGATGCCGTCACGCACGGCGCTTCTGTCGGTTACGACACCTTAATCCCTCACGAAGACGCCGAAAGCTACTTCCACAGTCTGCGGCCGGCCTTGGCCAAAGGTGAACTGCTGCTGTGGATTGCCCGTGACGAGCGCGGCGTCGTTGGCACCGTGCAACTCGAGCTCTGCCAGAAGCCGAACGGCCGTAATCGTGCGGAGGTAGTGAAGCTGTTGGTGCATAGCCGCGCTCGCCGAAACGGCGTAGGTCAGGCGCTGATGAAGTCACTGGAGCACGCGGCACTGCAACAGCAGCGCGGGCTATTGTACCTGGATACGCAGGCCGGTTCGGCAGCAGAAGCGCTTTATCGCAGCCTGGGTTATCGCTGTTTGGGCGAGCTACCGGATTATGCGGCAGGGCCCGATGGGCATTACCATCCAACCGTTATTTATTACAAACGCCTGTTCGCCGTGAACCAACCTTCGCGCGCCATCGCCAGCTAGCCTTCAGGCGGTATCCGGCCCCGATGATACCGCCTTGCAACCCCGCTTTATCAACTGCGCGCCGCTTCGCACAATTGACATAAACTGCTGCCTATCGACAACTTTTGCGAAAAAAGTCTACGCCAAAAACGAAGCTGTCTATAATATGCAGCTTGTTTATTCTCTGGAGCTGGCGTCCGGCGCCTTTCCCAACCTGCGTTAACAGGCAGAATTTGGCTTATGATAAAAAGAGATCAATCTTTAGCAACGCCCTACCTACAGTTCGATCGTACCCAATGGGCTGCGTTGAGAGATTCGGTGCCGCTGACGTTGTCGGAAGAAGAGATCGTTAAACTGAAAGGGATTAACGAAGATCTCTCGTTGGAAGAAGTTGCGCAGATTTATCTGCCGCTGTCACGACTGTTGAACTTCTATATCAGCTCCAACCTGCGGCGGCAGGCGGTACTGGAGCAATTCCTCGGCACCGACGGGCAAAAAATTCCCTATGTCATCGGCATCGCCGGCAGCGTAGCCGTCGGTAAGAGCACAACAGCGCGCTTGTTGCAGGCACTGCTGAGCCGCTGGCCGGAACACCGCAGCGTTGAGCTGATCACGACCGACGGTTTCTTGCATCCAAATAAGGTGCTGAACGAACGCGGCCTGATGAAGAAAAAAGGCTTCCCGCAGTCTTACGATATGCATAGCCTGGTGAAATTCGTGTCGGAAGTGAAATCCGGCGCCAAACGCGTCACCGCCCCGGTTTATTCCCATTTGATCTATGACGTTGTGCCCGAGGGCAATAAAGTCATCGAGCAGCCGGATATTCTGATCCTGGAAGGGCTTAACGTATTGCAAAGCGGTATGGATTACCCTCACGATCCGCATCGCGTATTCGTTTCCGATTTTGTCGACTTCTCTATATATGTTGATGCCCCGGAGACGCTATTGCAAAGCTGGTATATCAATCGCTTCCTGAAATTCCGTCAGGGCGCATTTTCCAATCCCGATTCTTATTTCCATCACTATTCAAAATTGCCGGAACCGGAAGCGATTAATATCGCCACGCAATTGTGGAATGAAATTAACGGATTGAATTTGCAGCAGAATATACTGCCTACGCGCGAGAGAGCCAGCCTGATCATGACCAAAAGCGCTAACCACGCCGTTGAAAGCGTGCGTTTAAGAAAGTAAGCCTACCGATCGATTCAGGGGACGTTGCCGTCCCCCTTTCTCTAACTATTCCGCACTGCGCAGTGATATCTCCCCGCCGATGAAGGGTTTTATCTCTCCGTCTTGTTCCAGTAGTAGCGCCCCCTGCGAATCGATACCTCGGGCGATGCCCACAATCTGCCGCTCGCCAATCAGGAGCTTGACCGGTCTGTCGATAAAGTTATCCAGGGTACGCCAGCGACCGATAAATGGCGCCAGTCCGTCTATCTCAAACTGTTTCAACGACTGACGCAGCTCATTGAGCAGGGTTGCAGCCAGCTCATTGCGATCGATCTGAATTCCCGCTTCCTGCAGGTTAATCCAGCCCTGGGTAATGGCGCTGGCGTTGGTATCCCGCATCGCCAGGTTAATGCCGGCACCGATGACCAGTTGAGCCGCATCGCCGGTTTTTCCCGTCAGTTCGACCAGGATCCCCGCCAGTTTACGATCGTTCAGATAAAGATCGTTAGGCCACTTAACGCGCACGTCTGCCGCACCGAGACGCTGCAGAACTTCCGCCATCACCATCCCGATCACCAGGCTAAGCCCCATTGCCGCCGCCGGGCCTTGCTCCAAGCGCCAGAACATCGACAGGTATAAATTAGCGCCGAATGGCGAGATCCACTGCCGCCCGCGGCGCCCACGCCCCGCCTGTTGGTATTCAGCGACGCAGGCGTCACCGGAGTGCAATTCGGCGATGCGGTCCAGCAAGTATTGGTTGGTGGAATCGACCACCGGCAACACGCTTACACGCTTGTCTTCCAGCAGGCTGAGGATACGCTCGGCTTCCAACAGCTGGATGGCACCAGGCAGGCTGTAACCTTTGCCAGGCACGGTAAAAACATCCAGCCCCCACTCGCGAATGGTTTGAATATGCTTATTGATCGCAGCACGGCTCATGCCGAGTGACTCACCGAGGTGTTCCCCGGAATGGAATTCGCCGTCGGCCAGCAGCGCGATCAGTTTTAACGGAACCTTGGTATCTTTCATGACAGCACCGCCACGGCATTCAGCTCACCGGTCGCGCCAATAAAACGCACCTCAGGCTCCAGCCAGACGCCAAATTTATCGGTCACCGTCTTGCGTACATGGCGCGCCAGCGCCACCACATCCTGGCTGTGGGCGTTGTCGATGTTCACCAGCACCAGCGCCTGCTGGCGGTGTACCGCAGCACCACCGAGACGATATCCTTTCAGCTCGCATTGGTCGATAAGCCAGCCGGCGGCCAGCTTCACCTGGCCATCCTGCTGCGGATAATGCGGTATGCCAGGATATTTGGCGATGAGTTCTGCGGCTTTCTCTGCGTTCACTAGCGGATTCTTGAAGAAGCTGCCGGCATTGCCGGTTTCACGCGGATCGGGCAGCTTGCTGCGGCGCATGGCGCATACGGATTCAAATACCTGAAGCGGCGTCACCGTAGCGGGATCCAGCTTAGCAAGATCGCCGTAGCTCAATTTGGGTTGCCACTGTTTGTTGAGGCGTAAACCCAGCCCGACAATGACATGTCCGGTTTGGAAACGGTGTTTGAAAATACTTTCCCGGTAGCCGAAACCACATTCGGCAGCCGGAATGCGATCGATAGCGCCGGTAGAGAAATCCAGCAAGTCGACATACTCGCAAACGTCTTTCAATTCGACGCCGTAGGCGCCGATGTTCTGAATAGGCGCGGAGCCGGCCAATCCAGGAATCAACGCCAGGTTCTCCAGACCGCAGATCCCGGCCTGCAGCGTATATTGCACCAGATCATGCCAATTCTCACCGGAGCTGACGTGGAGATGCCAGGCATCGTTATCTTCCCGGACGTCGATACCCTTTAGCTGATTGACCATGACCGTGCCCGAAAAATCCTCCAGGAACAGCACGTTGCTACCTTCACCGAGAATCAGCAGCGGCTCCTGACGCTTGCGCGTTTGTTGCCAAACCTTGAGCATCTGCTCAATTCTATCGGCTATGATCAGGTGCGCTGCGTTGACCGGGAGCGCAAACGTATTGTGGTTTTTTAAAGACGCGCTTTCAGTAGACATAACGTTCAGTACCTATACGGAAATAATCTTTCGCCTAGTCTACTCGATTCGAGGCGTCTGGCTAATATTTGTTTTAATTAACGTGAAATTTATCGAATAATACACTGGAGAATTAAGATTTATCTTTGATATAACCGGATAATTCTCATCAACATCTTAATAAATAGGCATTTTTATTATTTAAATAATAATCTGAAGCTATCAATTATATATTGATCTGGCTATTTCTCCGACAAAAAACATTATGCTTCCTTATAAGACTAAGCTACATATGCCAAAAAGGTATTTTTCAAAGTAATAGATACAGTCAGGATATTTATTTCACGCATAGCAAAAAGCCCTGAACGTCAGTTCAGGGCTTTCGGCTTTATTTGATGCCTGGCAGTGTCCTACTCTCGCATGGGGAGACCCCACACTACCATCGGCGCTACGGCGTTTCACTTCTGAGTTCGGCATGGGGTCAGGTGGGACCACCGCGCTATTGCCGCCAGGCAAATTC
>NZ_JBZXDO010000077.1:0-5904 GCF_058725505.1 Serratia sp. A07 | reverse complement strand
GAGGCGGCATCACTGGCGCCGTAGTGAACCGGCCATTTTAATTGTCGCCGACCGGCCAAAATAATTGACGCGAGATAGTAAAGGAAGCCCTGGAGAATAATATCTGCCTTATCTGCGGGAAAAAACTGTCCATATATTAAAAATAACAAAGATTACCAGAAACTCACTGACGCTATCAAAAGAGGTGATACGGCTCAGGCGAAAAAATTTTATGTCACGAGATTCGCACAGCTTAAGGGGCAGAGTGCTGGGGCAGGCCTGTGCGCTTCTGCTTGACGAAAATACTGATGAGAGTGCGTTGCGAAAGACCATATTCAAAAGCGTGCCGGTCGTTAGGATTGCGGAGTCAGTTGATAAAGTTAATGAGCTGGCCCGCCCGCATAACACAAATTTTCAGGATGAAATGGTGGAGCAGTACGGCCGGGTGAAGCGCTTCCTTCCCGCGCTTCTGCGCGACCTGCACTTTTGTGCTGCTCCTGACGGTGAGCATACTCTGGCTGCTGTCCATTACCTTACTGAACTGAATGGTTCGAAAAAACGCATACTGGACGATGCGCCTGAACACATTATCACCGGCCCCTGGAAACGTCTGGTCTATGATACTGATGGCCGGATACAACGCGCCGGTTACTCACTGTGCCTGCTGGAACGTCTTCAGGATGCACTGCGTCGTCGTGATATCTGGCTGGAAAACAGTGACCACTGGGGCGATCCGCGCCGGAAGCTGCTTCAGGGCAGGGAATGGCAGGCTCAGCGCGTGGCCGTCTGTCGTGCGATGGGACACCCCACTGACGGCAGAAAAGCGTTACAACAGCTGGCAGCGCAACTGGATGAGACCTGGAAAACGGTATCGCGTCGCTTTGACTGTAACGATGCCGTGAGCATCTGTCATGACGGTAAGTATCCTTCCCTGACTGTCAGCAGCCTGGAAAAACTCGATGAGCCGCCTGCGCTGACACAGCTGAGCAGCCGGGTGAAACAGCTTCTCCCGCCCGTGGATTTAACCGAACTGCTGCTCGAAATCGACGCCAGAACCGGTTTTACCCGTGAGTTTACGCACGTCAGTGAATCAGAGGCCAGAGCAAAGGATCTTCACGTTAGCCTGTGTGCTGTTCTGCTGGCTAAGGCCTGTAATATCGGACATGAACCACTGATAAAACACAATATACCGGCACTGACCCGCCACCGGCTCAGCTGGGTGAAACAGAATTACCTCCGGGCAGAAACACTGGTCAGCGCCAATGCCCGGCTGGTTGATTTTCAGTCGACGCTGAAGCTTGCCGGCCACTGAGGCGATGGTGAGGTGGCTTCAGCTGATGGCATGCGCTTTGTCACGCCGGTGAAAACGCTCAACGCCGTACCGAACAAAAAATATTTTGGTTCAGGACATGGCATCACCTAGCACAACTTCATTTCAGATCAGTACACCGGGTTCCACGGTATTGTCATTCCCGGCACATTACGCGACTCCATTTTTATGCTGGAAGGCCTTCTGGAGCAGCAGACAGGGCTGAATCCGTTCGAGATTATGACGGACACGGCCGGGGCCAGTGACATTATTTTTGGCCTGTTCTGGCTGCTGGGATATCAGTTTTCTCCGCGGCTGGCTGATGCCGGCGAAGCCGTATTCTGGCGGATCGACAAAAACGCCCATTACGGCGCACTGGATGAACTGGCAAGAGGATGCGTGGAGTTACCCAGGATTGAAAACCACTGGGATGAAATGATGCGGGCATACGGTTCCCTGAAACTGGGCACCATCCACGCATCGGAGCTTATCCGTTCTCTGCTCAGAAGTACCCGCCCGTCAGGGCTGGCGCAGGCGATCATGGAGGTCGGGCGGGTCAACAAGACATTGTACCTGCTTAATTATTTCGATGATGAGGATTATCGCCGCCGTATTCTGACGCAACTGAACCGGGGAGAAGGCCGTCATGCTGTGGCCAGGGCCATCTGTTACGGTCAGCTCGGCGAAATCAGAAAGCGCTATCGTGAAGGGCAGGAAGACCAGCTGGGCGCGCTGGGACTGGTCACTAACGCTGTAGTGCTGTGGTGCTGTGGTGCTGTGGTGCTGTGGAACTCACTCTACATGCAGGAAGCACTTTCGCATATAAGAACAACCACGGGCGAAACACCGGATGATGAACATATTGCCCGGCTGTCACCGCTGATGCACGGGCATATCAATATGCTGGGGCATTACACATTCACGCTGCCGGAGGATATTCTGAAGGGAGAGTCTCGCCCTTTAAATATTAATATAAACAATGAATTATCTTCTTAACGTGATTTTTTACATCATTGACCGTCAAACCCCTTACCCAACACAACTTCTCCAGGAATGCCAAGCGAAGACAGCTGGATATACGGCATAGACATCGCTACCACATCGATATCAACGCAGGAAACACACACATGCCGTGAAGGCATATACCCCAACGCCTGAATCTCGGCCGCAGCGGCGATCATCATGGCGCCGGCACCACACGCAGGCTCAATGATCGTCACGAACGGTTGAGTCAACAACCGTTGCTCCAGTCCGGTAAATTGCAGTTTGGCCATCAGGGATGCCACACTCCAGGGCGTAAAAAAGTGCCCGCGATGTTTATCACCAAGCTCCAGGTTCATGAAAGCCATGCCCAAAAAATCACAAGGTTTAGCGGCCAGTGCTATTCGTACCAGAGCAAGTAAGTGCGCCAGGCGTTCGACATCCTCACGTACATAACCTTTTATGATCGTCATGTATTGTTGTTCCAACTCTTTGTCCGGACAAAAGCGGTTATGCACCGCTATCGCACCGTACTGAACAAAACGCAAAAGAAATGAAAATCTCGTATTCGACAATATATAAAATAATTGATGAATTGATTGAGAAAGCCGCATAAATATCATCATCATAACTTATTATGAATGAATCACTTTTCCAAAAAGAGTCTATTTGTGGAGTTAGAGTAGAGAATTGTATCATCGAAGCTATTTTTTACCTTGGAGATAAAAACCAACGCCCCACCATAATTACCCCCTTCGATTTTAAATATTTTACCTAGTTCATTTTCAAAATAGTTCATCCTGCCTTTAGCAGGGTCTACTACTTGAAACCATCCATCTTTATATCCCGTATACACAATGAAATGCCCTCCGTTTGTACTGGTTTTTAAGATGGCTGGTGATTTTAGTTTTTTCAACTCATTTAGGTTGATTTTCAACCCAATCGTTTCTATATTAAATGTGTTGGCGGCTTTCTTCAAATCCCCTAAAGAATACTCAGGCTTTAAGCCAATAAAGAAAAATAGATTTTTCTCCGATGTACTTTTGTTATAGTAACTATTCAGAACGAAAGCCAATGACGCAATGCCGCATGAGTTATCAAACAGCTGTCTTTCTATGTGCTTTGTTTTTGCATCGGAAAAGTACTCTTTCACTTTATCCCTTGGCCTTTCAATAGCAAAGGCTTCACTATACAGTCCTAATACTAGAGTAAATCCAAACGCAAATAAAAAGATTCTTTTCATTTATATGCACCATATAATATGAAAATTTTTAACGACTAACCGAATAGCCAGTTAACCAAACAAACAGTTAAGAACGCAGGTATGATTGAATATATAGTGTTTAACCATTTGAATTTACCACTCAAAATTTTAAACAATAAAAACCACATGACATAAATAAGAACAATATAAGTAATGTTCACAATAGAACTCCTTTAATGACAAGCTGTACATCTTTGTTTCATTAGCTTGTTCCATGAAGCCGGATCGTCCACAGCTTTCTGCATAGCTTCTTTGTAGCGCCCTCCACTAAGACCAGGCATGTTTTTAAAATGGTTTTCACCCCAGTTTGGATCATTCAGAATTTTATTTAAATCGGATTGAGACGGAACGGAATCAAGTGCAGGCCCAACTTTATTCTTATTTTTACCAAGGTATTCACCAGCTAAGCCACCAAATAACAACCCACCTGCTTCAGTGAGTAAAAACCTATCAGCCATTAGTGGAGCACCACCTACCGCGCCGATACCTGCACCAACAGCCGCTGCTGTTAAGGCTTCATTGAATTTAACTTCATTTCCGGCCCCAATTGTTTGCGCTAGATAAGCACTTAAGTTTACAGTGGCTCCTTGAGCCGCTGCCCATAAGATAGGTACAAGTACAACAGGAATAGCCTTTCCTTTAGTACTATTCAATTCCGCATCAGTCATAACTTGATAAGGTTTATATTCAAGATCATCAATCTTTTGAGCGGTTGAAGCTGTAGAGCCAAAGCTTAGTAGAGATAATGATAAAATCAGATATTGAAAATTTTTTATTCTTGACGTCATAATCATACCCTCCACGAAAAGTCGATAGAAAATGTATTTGAATCCATGCCACCTAGCTCATGGTCAATGCTAAAATCAGCAGTGAAATTCTTCCAGCTATTGAAGGTGATGCCGGTTATTAATGAACTCGCTGTATCCCAGGATGGAGAGTGAGGGCTCTTTTTTTTCATGCTGTAAATATCTTTAGAAGCACCAAACTTTATGTCTATATCATTGTTTAAAGCTACGCTTATAATTCCTGTCGTTGAAAAATAACGATATTTAACGTCATCTTTTCTATTAGATATACCATCGATATATGAAGGGTATAAAGTAAGCACCACGGGATCCATAATCCAACTGAAAGAAGACGATAAGGTATAATTATTAAGACTCCCTGCCTTAAATCCCGCGCCTGTACTCACCACCGTGAGTGGATAAAAGTTGTCTACCCGATATGAAACCCCAAAGTTATAGTTGTCGACACTGTGTTTGTTTTCTGTGCTAAGATTAAATTGTTCGTCGGTAGTATCTTTTTTTGTGTACTTTCCAACAACTGTTCCGCGAAGTGAAAGACTGTCGCTAACGCCATATTGAAAAGAAGTATAGCCGGAAAGTTGTTTTGTATTAGTAGTAACTATAGAGACAGAGTTATCTATAAAGAAAGAACCCAGTGATGTGATATTTAGTGAATACTGTGGTGATGTGTTAGTTTTAGTATTTTCATAAATTGAAATACCGGAACTTATTGTCCACTTATTTTTCTCAGGTAGGAAGTCCTCCACTTTGTAGATACCTCCTGCGCCGATGACAAGATTAGGTATATTTTCCGCCAAAGCGAGCTTTGTGGCAAAGCACAATGCTATCATTGTAAAAGGAGCTAGTTTTTGCCTCATATCTGAACAACATCCACTGTTGATAATGATTATCGTTATCTTTGTGTGGATTCTGCCATATGTATAAAAGTTGTCAATAAGTAAAAGTTTTTTAACGATACTTTCAGTTGAGGCAAAAAAGAGACAAGCTGTACAACCTAAGGTTGTGTCGATTGTCGCTAAACCCTTACTTCACAAAATAATAATTATTTATAATCAAATGGTTACGATATTTCCGTACGTTTTCGTTCCATTGGACCTCAAACCCCTTTCTGACAACTGAAGCAGTTGATCTGTGGCAATGAAACTTCGTACACCGCTGCAGGTCCAGTTGCACTTGGCACGCTGGCGATGGAAGCAGGATACCAGACAGGTGAAAAACCGATTACCGCCACACTGGTTGAATCCGTACTGTCAGGGGTCAGTTTGGATATAGAGAATTATTGTACTATAAGGACTTCCCCGGCATGTCAACGCCGGTGTTTTTGGCTTCTGTCTCCACTACAGTAAAAATACAAGGGGAGAGACTGCGGTACCATAAACGGCCATGATGAATCGTTATTGATTCGGACCCTGATGAAAGACGCTCGTGAGGCTCTCGCTCGGTAAACGGATAAGTATATCCTGTACAATAATCAGATATACCTCACAGTATCTGACGACAATTAATCTGGCCGGTTCGCGACAATTATTTTGGCCGGTTTGTAATCTGAGATCACAACCTACTCA
>NZ_JBZXDO010000076.1:0-6340 GCF_058725505.1 Serratia sp. A07 | reverse complement strand
TGTTCGACGTCGAAAGAAGAAATGCTGCCGCCAGGCGACAGCTCGATGCTGGAATTGTGGCAGGGTGAAGACGGTGGCGGTTCAGCGCGTAATGCGGTGGCGGCGCGCGACAGCCTGCGCCGGCCGCTCACCGAGAGCGAAAGCCAGGCAACAGCCGCAAGCGATCGCAGCTACAGCCGCACGCAGGAAAGCGAAATCAGCCAGCAGTTCCCGCGCCTGCCGAATCCCGATCTGGTGATGTATGTGTACCCGCACCTGGCGGATGGCAACGCGCCGGTGCCGGGTTACAGCACCGTGTTTCCCTTCTACAGTCAGGTGCAGTATGCGATGCCGGGTGAACGGACGGAGGCCTACTGATGCGATTTTCCCTGTTTGATAAAAAGCGCCTGACGCGCAAGAAGCCGGCAGTGCCGGCAACGGATGTCCAGGACACGGTGATCGCCACCGAGGACGGTGTGCCGCTGTCTGTCGGCGGGCGAGAGCCGTTACGGCGCCCGGGCAAGATGACGCTAAAGGATGAGAAGCAGGTGTACCATGCCAATCCGTCCATCGTCGATTACCTGCCCTGGGCGGAGTTTCTCGACCGTGAGCAGTGTATTTTGCTCGATGACGGCGTATCTGTCGGCGCTGTGTTTGACATCACGCCGGTGGCGACCGAAGGACGCACAGACGATCGCCTGGAGCAGATGCGCGACACGGTGGAAGATGCCCTGCAGGACTCGTTTGACGAACATGATGAAAACCCCTGGGTCGTGCAGTTCTTTTGCCAGGATGAGAACAACGTCGATGCGTATCTTGACCGGCTGAGAGGGTATATCAAGCCGCATGCACGAGGCTCTCAGCTGACGGAGTCCTGGCTGAACGAAACCGGGCGCCATCTGCGCGGTATTGCCCGTCCGGAAGGCCTGTTCAAAGATACGCTGATCACCGACCAGCCATGGCGTGGGCAGCAACGCCGCACCCGCATGGTGGTGTATCGCTGGATTGGCAAGGGCAATACCGACCCGATGCCGCCGATCGCCATGCTGAATCAGACCTGTGAGCGGGTGACCGGTGCACTTGCTGGCGCTGGCGTACTCTGCGTGCGTCAGAACGGGGCGCAGGTCCATGACTGGCTGCTGCGTCATTTTAACCCCAGCCCGGAGTGGGTGGATAAAGAGACCCTGTATCGGGACGCCGCCTACTTTGACCGTCGTGACACACCGGAAGGTGCTATGCCGGTGCAGAACGATTTTGCCGAAACCCTGCTGTTCACACCCCCCGTGTCCGATCCGGACCAGGTGTATGGTGGTTCGATAATCAGGCGCATTGCGCCATTCCGGTCGAGAAGCTGCGCCGCCCGCCAGAACCCGGCACCATCACCGGTGAGATGAAGCGTGGTGAGAAAAAAATCAATGCGCTGATGGATATGTTTCCGGAAGGGACGATGCTGTGCATGACCATCGTGGTGCAGCCGCAGGACACGCTGGAAAACGATTTTAACAAGCTGTCGAAAAATGCCGTCGGCGAAAATACCGAATCCGGGCGTGTGCGTCAGGACGTGGCGCAGGTCAAGGAATACCTGGGTAATCGCCACAAGCTGTACCGTGCCGGCATCACTTTCCTGCTGCGCGCAGGTGACCTGACCACGCTCAATCACAAACGTGTCGAGCTCACCAACGTGTTGCTCGGTGCCGGCCTTCAGCCGGTTCGCCCGGAGTTTGATGTGGCGCCGCTCAATACCTATCTGCGCGCGCTGCCGATGTGCTTTAACCCGGAGACCGACAAGAAACACTGGTACACCCGCCTGACCTGGGTACAGCATCTGGCCGGCCTGTTGCCGGTAACCGGGCGTGAAACGGGGACGGGCAACCCCGGACTGAGTTTTTTCAACCGCGGGGGCGATATTCTGACGGTTGATCCGCTCAACAAGCACGACCGCAGCCAGAATGCGCACATGCTGTATTTTGGTCCGACCGGCGCGGGGAAATCGGCGACGTTGTGTGCCACGCTGACGCAAACCATGGCGGTACATCGCCCACGTCTGTTCGTTGCCGAGGCGGGTAACTCGTTTGGGTTGCTGGCGGATTACTTTGAAAGCCAGGGGCTGACGGTCAATAAAGTCAGCATCAAACCGGGCAGTGGCGTGTCTTTGCCGCCGTTCTCTTTCGCGCATAAGCTTATCGAGGAACTGAGCTCACTGGAGCTGGATGAAAGTGAGCTGCGTGATATCGATGCGGATGATGACGATGAGGATAAACGCGATTACCTGGGGGAAATGGAGATTTCGGCGCGCATGATGATCACCGGCGGTGACCAGAAGGAAGAAGCGGAGTTAAAACGGGCTGACCGGGCAATGATCCGTGAAGCTTTGCTGATGGCGGCGAAGAGCGCCTTTGACGAGCAGCGCCAGATGCTACCGTCTGATTTGCAGAACGCCTTGTACGCTATTTCCAACGACACAGCTAACGAAAAGCGCAATCCACAGCGTCGGGCGAAAGCGGCCGAAATGGCCGAAGCGCTGGGCATGTTTACCCAGGCCGGCAGCTTCGAGGCGGAGCTGTTTAACCGCGAAGGTAGCCTGTGGCCAGAGGCGGATGTGACGCTGATTGACCTGGGACATTTGGCACGTGAGGGCTATGAGGCGCAGATGGCGCTGACGATGGTGAGCCTGACCAATACCATCAACAACATTGCCGAGCGAGACCAGTACTCGGAGCGGGATATCGTGTTCGCGGTGGATGAGGCGCACATTGTGACGGTGAACCCGCTGTTGGCGCCGTACATGACCAAAATCGTCAAAATGTGGCGTAAGCTCGGCGCCTGGCTGTGGCTGGCCACGCAGAACCTGAAAGACTTTCCGGATATTGCCGAGAAAATGCTGAACATGGCGGAGTGGTGGGTTTGTCTGACGATGCCGCCGGAGGAGGTCAACGACATTGCCCGCTTCAAGGCGCTGACTGAAGAGCAAAAGGCGGTGCTGCTGTCGGCCAGCAAGCTGTCTGGTTGCTATACCGAAGGTGTGGTGCTGTCGAAAAAACTCGAGGCGCTGTTCCGTGCAGTACCGCCGAGCCTGTATCTGGCGCTGGGGATGACCGAAAAAGAAGAGAAGGCCGAACGCCGCGCGCTGATGCAGGAATTTGGCTGCAGCGAGCTCGAGGCAGCGCGAAGGGTAGCGCAAAAGCTTGACCGCCTGCGTGGTCTGGCGGCGAACGGGGAGGCACGGGCTGCATGATGACCCTGAAATACCCGGAACCGGTTGTTCGACCGCATGGTCAGGTCTGTCGTGAACCGTCGTTATTCACACTTCCTCCGCAGGGCGTGGCCACTTTAAGCGAAACGGATGCGCGGCGACTTGAGACGTTCTGTGCGGCTATCCGCGATCGGCTGTTGGGGCCGGTCCAACTTACGGCCCACCCGCATCGGATCGGGAGTCGTACCAGCGTGGCACTGCATCTTGAGGGGCGCCTTGGGCGTTGCATCGATGTGCTGATCTCGGTGACCGGCAGTACGTTGTGGCCCCAGCCGGAGGAGTACGATCACCCGCGCTGGTATGTCACAGTGCCGGACGCGGCGGATGTGGTGTACCTGCTTCTCCACCTGAGCGAGCTGTGTGGGCGGTTTCGGATCAATTAGTTCTGGTCTACAATGAACCCGAAGGCTTTTGTTTCTTTCACATTGTATGTCGCTTTCTACCGGCCTTTTGGCCGGTTTATTGTATATAGGGAAGGTAACATTATGGCGAGATATCGAATAGGGAACCGATTTTTATCACAGGAAGAATATGACGCAGAAATGGACTGGCGCTGGGTTTGTGGACTGTTTCTCATTGGTGCTATCGGTACGGGGATATTGGTCCACTCTTACTTTGTGAACCCAGAGTGGCATAAGTTGATTCGTTTCCTTGTTACCGTGTTCCCCTCTATTGCCATTGGCTTTTTGCTGGTCAGATTGCGTTATTTTATTATGGTGCTTGTTGGGCTCCTGATCATTCTGTTTGTTGTCTCTCTGATTGTCAGTATTATTTCCTCCATGATTTAAGGCGGCTTTATGAATGAGAGCGTTCTTCGTGCTTTTAGCTATAACGGTGCACTGGATGCGGGAATGGATCCGGGTAGCTATGCATGGCAGTCCGTACCTGTCGGCGACTGGGCCGCTCGACTCGATTTCAAAGTCTGGTCTAATACCACGTCCTCGGGCCACCTTGTCTGTTACTTTACCTCCCTAGATGATGGCCAACGATACCGTCTCTCGGCATTTCGACCGAAAAATGGTTCTCGTCGCTATACCCCAAAAGATGGTGGTATTGACTTTTCTGAAGCCGGGTTGGATGGGCAAGTATTTTTGTTGAATGTGGGGAAAACGCGTAATGGTACTTCTGCGTGGTTGGGGGCTGAGTTTTTGGAGCGTGATGATTAAAAATCAGGTATCGAATGAAGTTTAGATCCTGAATCTAAGCACCGTGACGCCGAAGAGAATCAGCATGTTTATACGCTGCAGGATGTAACACGTGGCACAGTTGACCGCACAGTAGGATTGTATGTGACCCAACTGACAACGCAGGCGATATCATTCCTCCCGAAAACACGATTTGCTTGCTTTTTGATCTCACAGGCGGATAATGCGCCAAAAATTACATACCTTTACACTTTATGAAATGGATTTTCATGAAAAGGACTTTTCTTTCGAACGGATCCACATCGAAGGCGTTAAGCCACATTCTCGCAGGTGTTCTTTTCGCCAGCACTTTCTCGGGCATGGCCGCCACGCCCTCTGATACCCCGGAGCGAGCCGCTTCCGCTATTGATGCCCGCGAGCAGCAGCGCCAGCAGGAACGTGAGCGCGCCCTGCTTGAACAGAACACCCCACAGGCCGATGCGCGCCTTTCCCGCCCCGACGCCGTGTTGCCTGATTACCCAGTCAATGAGTTCCCCTGCTTCACCATCAACCGGCTTACCCTGGTTGGGGAGTCGGCCGCTCGCTTTCAGTGGGCGCTGGACGCCGCTGCGGATGCCAAAGGTCGCTGTCTGGGCGGTCAGGGTATTGTGCTTGCCATCAATAAAGTGCAGAACGCCATACTGGCCAAAGGCTATGTCACCACACGCGTAATGGCACAGGAGCAGGACCTGACCACCGGCGTGTTGACGCTGACGTTGCAACCCGGGCGTATTGGTGACATTCGCTTTGAAGAACCGGTCTCCTGGCGGGGGCGGCTGTGGAACGCTATTCCGGCCTCGCGCGGCGATATCCTCAACCTGCGTGATATCGAACAGGGGCTGGAGAACTTCAGACGGGTGCCCAGCGCCAATGCCGACATTAAAATCGTGCCTGGCGCCCAGGAGGCCACCAGCGATCTGCAGGTCAACTGGCACGAGGGGCGGCCGGTGCGGCTCAGCCTGGGGCTGGACGACAGTGGCTCCAAAAGCACCGGGCGCTATCTTGGTTCGGCCACCCTGGCTCTCGATGCCCCGTTTGCACAGAACGACCTGTTCTACGCCAACATCGGCAAGGATGTGTTTCAGCGCGGGCCGTTCGGCAACCGTTCACATACGCTGAATTACTTCTTCCCGGTGGGATATTGGGCCTTCTCGGCCAACTACAACGACTACACCTACCACCAGAATATCCCCAACGCCAACGAGGTGCTGCGCTACAGCGGCAAGAGCGACAACATTCAGTTGACCGTCTCCCGATTGCTCTACCGCGACCAGTCGCACAAGTTAACGCTTAACCTGCGCGGCTACCGCAAGCACTCGACTAACGCCGTGGACGACGTTGATATTGTGTCGCAAAAGCGCCGGACCGCCGGCTGGGAGATGGGGCTTAACCAACGCAGCTACTTCGGTACCACTACGCTGGATGCCAATATCAACTGGCGCCGCGGCACCGGCGCATTCAATGCCCTGCCTGCCCCGGAAGAATCGCGTCATGAAGGCAGCGCGCGTACCGGCATTTTGCTCGGTGACCTGGGTATCAATCAGCCATTTTCCTGGGGTGGGCAGCCCTGGCGGGTATACACCAGCGTACGGGGCCAGTGGAGCCCGAATGCGCTGACGCCGCAGGAGCGGATGGCCATTGCCGGGCGTTACACGGTGCGCGGTTTTGACGGCGAGCAGATGCTGTCCGGCGAAAAGGGCCTGCTGTGGCGCAATGAAATCGCCTGGAACGTGTTTTCTCGCGGGCACGAGTTGTACCTGGCTGCCGACTACGGTCGAGTGGACGGCCCGGGCACCCGCTACCTGGTGGGGCATCAGTTGGCGGGCAGTGCGCTCGGTATGCGCGGCGCGCTGTGGGGGCGATTCAGCTATGACCTGTTTGCCGGCGTGCCGCTCTACAAGCCCGCAGGGTTCCATACCTCCGG
>NZ_JBZXDO010000075.1:0-6424 GCF_058725505.1 Serratia sp. A07 | reverse complement strand
ATAAAATACGGCGATGAGGGTGGAAAGGACTTCGGCTGCGCAGCAGACGAGCTCACGCCGTAGGCGTGCTACCGTTCGATACTTTTGGTTCTAACAATTCAATCGGTTGGCCATTAAGGTTATAACTGATATGCGCGCCTGCTACGCCAATCTTCTAAAAGCCCCTCTCTTACTTTACCTGCCTGCAATTTTTACTTAAGTCAATAGATCTCGATTTATGGAATATATGATGCGGCATTTTTGCGTAACGCCACCTTATTTCTGAAACCTTAAGCTCTGACCATAACCTCCGTAGAATATTTAAAAATAAAACCTTTTAAATTAATGTTAATTTTACGTTAATTTTTTGCTTTCGTTGCGTTGTATGATGCGTAAAAAACTACCAAGTCCATAATGTATTAACTATGCTGTAGGTGTGGTTAATGCTTGGTTGCTCCTAACTAATTGTTTTTATTTGAATGGAGGTTTTTGTGATGAAGAAAAACAAAACTGATTTTACTTCTAACGGAAGTAATGATAAGACAATCTCTACAGTTGAACCACACTATGAAGATACTGCACCCGTCGAGAAGGTAATTAAACCCCTTGCGAGTATAAGTCCCCCGGGAGCGGAACCCATGATGCCGGGTTCTGATAAGACACCTAAGAATAGAAACGAGAAGCTCAAACAGTTAGATAAATTTCGGTCTGATCCTCAGGGAGAGTCGCTGCGCACGAATCAGGGCGTGAAGATTTCCGATAATCAGAATTCACTAAAGTCAGGAACTCGCGGCTCAACCTTGCTTGAAGACTTTATTCTGCGAGAAAAGATCACACATTTTGATCATGAGCGCATTCCCGAAAGGGTAGTCCACGCACGAGGTGCGGGTGCACATGGTTATTTTCAGGTCTATGAATCGCTAGCCTCCTATACCACTGCCGAATTCCTTCAGGATCCCAGTGTTAAAACACCTGTCTTTGTGCGTTTTTCTACCGTCCAGGGCTCCCGAGGCTCTGCTGATACGGTAAGAGATATTCGAGGCTGGGCAACAAAATTCTATACTAAAGAAGGCAATTTTGATCTCGTAGGTAATAATACGCCCGTATTTTTCATTCAGGATGCGATTAAGTTCCCGGACTTTGTCCATGCGGTGAAGCCAGAGCCTCATAATGAAATACCCCAGGGTCAAAGCGCGCATGATACTTTTTGGGATTATATCTCACTGCAGCCAGAGACACTGCATAACGTTATGTGGGCAATGTCAGATCGCGGCATTCCCCGTAGCTACCGTATGATGGAGGGATTCGGCATCCATACCTATAAAATGATCAATGCTGAAGGCCAGTGCCACTTTATACGTTTCCATTGGAAGCCTGTATATGGCGTCTCCTCTCTAATATGGGATGAAGCTCAATTGCTGACAGGCCGCGATCCAGATTTTCATCGCCGTGAGTTGTGGGAGTCCATTGAAGCGGGTGACTATCCTGAATATGAACTTGGGTTGCAGATAATTCCAGAGGAAGATGAATATAAATTCGATTTTGATATACTTGATCCAACTAAGTTGATCCCAGAGTCTTTGGTTCCCGTTCATCTCGTTGGAAAAATGGTATTGAATCGCAATCCAGATAATTACTTTAGTGAAACCGAACAGGTAGCATTCTGTCCTGGTAACATCGTTCCAGGTATAGACTTCTCTGATGACCCACTACTTCAGGGGCGCCTCTTCTCTTACATTGATACCCAAATCAGCCGATTGGGAGGAGTAAATTTCCACGAACTTCCTATTAATAAACCAATTTGTCCTTTCCACAACCATCAGCGTGATGGGATGCATCGTATGAGCATTTCTGGAACAGCCAATTACGAGCCTAACTCTATAAATAACAATTGGCCAAGAGAAACCCCCCCGGCAAAGGGCGGGTTTGCAACCTACCCGCAACCAATAAATGGTGAAAAGACCCGCAGAAGGAGTAGCACTTTTGTTGACTTCTATTCTCAGCCACGTCTATTTTGGCTGAGCCAAACCAAAGTGGAACAAAATCATATTGTCGGAGGGTTCAGTTTCGAATTGGGTAAGGTTGTGCGCCCTTGGATACGTGAACGTGTGGTTGATCAACTTACTTATATTGATCACCAGTTGGCCCAATCTGTCGCTGATAATCTTGGCATAAGATTGAGCCAAGAACAACTGAAGCATCCATTACCTGGCCCCGTCAACGGGATATCTAAAGATCGTTCATTAAGTATGTACGATGGGCATCATCAGATACTCAAATCACGCCAAGTGGCTATTCTTGCTGCCGATGGTGTTTGTGGGGAATCTATTGATAATATTATGAAAACCCTTAAAAAACATGGTATTCATGGAAAGGTTTTTGCTCCGCACTTAGGTAGAATAACTTCTCTGCAAGATAATGAAATAGAGGTCGACGGTACCATAGAAGGCAATCCATCTGTGATGGTGGATGCCGTTATCATACCGGAAGGAGAAGGCAGCATTGACTCCTTGATGAAAAACGGCAACGCCAAACATTACGTGATCCAAGCATTTAAACATCTGAAAGCGATAGGGCTGCAAGGTAAAGCGTTTAAGCTATATGATGCATTGCCGTTGCCCAAACCAGATGAAGGTATTATCGTGGGGGATAAGGCTGCGGATTTGGCTGAGGCATTTTGTAATGCTATGAAAGGACATCGTATTTGGTCCAGAGAAAGCGTAGCACAGGAAATTGCTGGCTAAAGTAGTACTAACTTGGGCTCTCATTTAAGGGAGCCCTACCAATGAGGATCAACAGGATTGTCGTTATGGAATACTATGGTTATACACTTGTTAAGTTTATAATAGGTTTTGTTATTGTAATTACTCATCTAAATCTATCGGGTAAAACTCAGCTTTCCCAGATGACCCCCGTAGACTTCATCGGCAATTTCGTGCTGGGTGGAATTATTGGTGGTGTGATCTATAGCGATTCAATACCTATGCATCAATATGTACTGGTACTCTTTATCGGCGTATTTCTTATCTCGTTATTGAATGCATTAAGTAAGCGCATACACTTTTTTCGCACTGTTACTATAGGTCAGCCAATACCGATCATCAAAGAGGGTCGCTTTCTTATTGATGCCATTTCGAGTAAAAGAAATATAATTGATATATTGAATGTCTCCTCTCAACTTCATGCGCAAGGGATCCCATCCTTCCAGGAAGTCACTTATGCGCAGATAGAGCCAAATGGTCAAATAACGGTTGTATGCGATGACGCCAAGATGCCTTCAGTTATCGTAATGAAAGATGGTAAGGCCAGGATTGCTGAACTCAGTTCGATAGAGAAAGATGAAGCATGGCTTGCCTGTAAATTAAAGGACGCTGGTATAGATCCTCACGCGGTTTTTCTTGCGGAATTTTGGAATGGAAAATTAAGTTTTATATTAAATAACGGCGAGGTTAAATTCTCTCTTTAAGTACTATTCATTGTTATAGCATTTGAAGTAATAATTTTCCTCCGTAGATTTGGCATAACTGATTATTATTGCTATGTTTGTTATGGCTCGATTGAGACTGTGGCATCTCTTTCAGCAAACTTAACACAATGTTAACAACATGAAAAGGATCGTAAATGAAAATGGAAAATGGGATGGTTGTTGAAAAAAAAATATCATGGGGTAGCGTAATAGGCGGTGTGATCACTGTATTGGCCGTGTCATTACTGTTGTCAACGCTGGGTACAAGTCTTGGGCTTTCCATTGTTGACCCGGCTTCGGACGATCCGGTAAATGGAGCGGGAACCACCGTTGCCGTCTGGTCTGCAATCTCGATTATTGTCAGTCTTGCCATCGGCGCTTTCGTCGCCGGTCGTCTGGCAGCAAATGATGGTCTCATTCATGGCTTCCTGGTGTGGGCTACAGCGCTCATTGTTGCTGCAGTTCTGGGAACCTTGTTGGTTGGCTCAGCCGTTAAGATGACTGGTAATGCGCTCGGCGCCATAGCTTCTACCTCAGGTAGCCTGCTTTCAGGTGCAGGCTCTGCGCTTGGAAACGGTGCTTCCGGAGTGGCAAATGTGGGAAAAAATCTCTTTGACCAGCTGGACATCGACACAAAACTTGAGCCGGAAAACCTAAAATCGGATGTGGTAGCAGCATTGAAAAAGAGCGATATACCTTCGTTGCAGCCAGAATTTATGCAGCAGCAGCTTGATGGTGCTAAAGCGGATTTGAGTGATGCGATTAAGGCTTTCTTCAACCAGCCTGATAGCAATGACGCTATCATGCAGAAACTGATTAGTAAGCTGAAAAAGCGTGCGGATGCAATTACTCAGGATGTCAACCAGGACTCATTGAAAAAAGCGCTGAGTGAAAACACCGACATGACTCCTGCAGAGGTTGATAAAACAGTCACTAACTTGATCGATACTAAAGAAAAAACAGCTCAAATCGTTAAGCAACGTCTCGATGAAGCTGAAGCGAAAATTAATGAGGCGAAGCAAAAGTATGCCGAGCTTAAACAGGAAGCCCGTGAGCAGGCTGCTGCAGCTGCAGATGCATTGGCGCGTGCGGCTCTGTGGTCATTCTTTGCCTTGCTTCTTGGTGCAATCATCAGTGCGTTGGCCGGATTGTGGGGCGTAAAGACGAATGCCCGTCATATTCGAAGCTGAGGCTGGTTTAGCGTTACCAAGAGACCTAATCAGATTGAGTGCAATTTTAGCTATGTTCATGCAGTTAAGGAGAGACTTATGAGAAAATCGCTAATGTACGCTGCGACCGTCATTTTTTCCATCATGGCCCTATCGGGATGCACACGTTCAAGTTATGCCATCTATACACATGACGGCCGTACTATAGTCAGTAAAGTTAAACCGGCCCAAACCAGCGCAGGCTTGGTAGGCTACACCGATGCTAATGGCGTCAAACAGCAAATTAACCAGTCTGAAGTGAAAGAAATTTCAGAGATCCCATAATGAAGTCAAGAGGATAGAAGTAAAATAAATTAGTTAAGTAACAGTGTTATTTTTTAATGAAGACCCTTGTAACAAGGGTCTTCATTAATCAACAGAATTGATTGGTATCTATAGTTATTTAAATGTTACACCCACCACCCAACCATTAAGATGCAGTCTAAGAAACTACTTTTTATAGAGGGATTCTCATATAAAAAGATGTAACTAACTTTAATGGAATAGGTTTGGAGCGTGCTTTGTTCATGGTTAGGAAACTCAAAAAGGGGCGATTGAGTTTCCTAACCATGAACGCCAGATGGCTGAGCGCTGTGGTGGTGTTTTCCGGGGAAATGGATGTTGTTTTATCTGTCAATGGCTGCCCTGCCCCTCAACGCAAAGGATTAGTGGCGAATTTGGGCCAGGTCGTCAGCGGTCAGCCCGGTCATTTTCATCACCGCGTCGCGATCGAGGCCATTGGCCAGCATGGTGCGGGCGATTTTCAGTGAGGCTTCACGCTCACCTTTTTCAATACCGCGCTGTTCACCCAACTGGATACCTTTCTGGATACCCTGTTCGATACCCTTCTGGATACCTTGCTCGATACCCTTCTCGATACCTTTTTGTTCAAGCTGTTGTGCGATGGTCATCAGTTCCTCCTCATGTTGCGGAACCCGCAGGGCTAGTTCGCGAACAAATTCCTCTGCATTCGCCGATTCACCGGCCTGGATAATATAGTGTATCAGCGAAATCACCTGTGGCGAAGAGAGATAGCCGGCCAGCAGAATGGCGGACAGCCTGTCGGTCAGTTCGGCCAGGTCGCGCTGGCGAATATGTTTCTGCAGCAGAGTCAGTGCAGCCATGCTGCGGTGGCCCATAATCTCTTCGTCGGGAATGACCGTCACATCAACCAGCGGAAAATCGTCGGTGTACAGTTTCCCGGCCAGCGTTGGATCATCAAACTCCTGCAGCCAGTTTGTCGAGTAAGGGTACGGGCTGTGTTTGCCGGTGTAGAACAGTACCGGAATGACCAGCGGCAGCGTTTTGTGGCCGGCGTCAAGGTGACGCTGCATGGCGGCGACCGCATAGCGAATGAGGCGAAACGCCATGTGCTTATCCGGGCTGGACTGGTGCTCGATAAGCACGTGCACGTAACCGTCAGCGCCGTCGTTGGTTTTCAGGCTGTAGAGCACGTCGCTGAAATACTGGCGCAGGTCATCTTCGACAAAGGAGCCGGACTCCAGCTTCAGCGTGCTGAGGTCACAGATGGCCCGCAGTTCGGCCGGTAGATGAATGTCCATGAAGTCGCGGGCAATCTCGGGTTGCGTCAGAAATTGCCGGAAAGTGGCATCATGGGGTGTTGGATTTTTTTTCATGGCGCTATCGTAACATGTTCGGTCGATGGCCCACTATGGCTGAGCGAAGGCTTCACCCGTTCATGGTTAGGAAACTCAATCGCCCCTTTTTGAGTTTCCTAACCATGAATCGGGGCGAGAAAGAGTCGCATGTG
>NZ_JBZXDO010000074.1:0-6525 GCF_058725505.1 Serratia sp. A07 | reverse complement strand
CGCGCCATTCTCGTGGCCTTTTCCCGGATTATTATGCGAAGCCAATACGCCATAGTGTTCGCAAAAGGCGGCATAGCTGTAGCGGCTTGCCAACATAATGGCCTCTGCTCGCAAACATCGGGAATTTCTGCTCGAATTATCTGACAATGGAGTGGCGCTCGTGCTCACGCTCTTTGCCAATGTGCTCGCAAACATCCGCTTCTGCTTGCAAACATCCGTCGTCTGCTCACTTTAATTGCCAATGGGGCAGTGACCCGGATGGCGTCGATAACGGCCCACTTTTACTCTCCCCGCAGTGACGCATAAACCTTCGTTTTGGCGGCTTACCCTGTTATTGCAAGTTTAAAATGCCACCCATTCCCGCAAAGTAGAAATGTCACTCCTAATAAGATCTATTGGCGACGAAACTGTAAAATGGCATAATTACTGAAATTGTATTAATCACCTCAAAAATCCATTTGATACGAGGTAATTAATTGATTTTATATAAAAAATTTACCCCTACACTGATAGCCTGCACCATGGCCGCTTTAATTAGCGGGTGTGACAATACAAACGCGGAACAAACGAACAAGATGGTCAAAGAAAATTATCCGGTTCAGGTGGCTTTGCACTCAATGGGTGAGCATTTCCAGGATAATGTTTCTAACTTAAGCGTAATTCAGCATGTGAATAGCGGGGGAATCACCTGATAAAGCGGTAGTTACAATTGAAGAATCAGGGTTGCTGGACGATTCCGTATCTGCCGAAAAAACCGTTTTTACAATGAGTTACCATAAAGATAGGTGGCAAATAGTGAGTCGAGTAAAAACGCAACGATGCTGGCCTGAGCGAGGACATCAAGACTTTTCAGAACAACCATGTAATTAGATTACCACTGCTTCTTTATGATTGCTGTTTAAGGCTGTTTCTGAACTCATCTGGATTGGTAGACCGGACAGAATTATGTGTCACGTTAAATTCTGGGCCTGTGAATTATTCTGTGTAAATAGCGTGTTGCATAATAAGCTTCTGTATGCAGGCTCCCACTACTGGTTCACATTATCTGCCGGCAACCGCAAGGTTAAATCGGTACGCCTGCCTGTCGCAGTTTCTCTGTCAGCTCGAGGGCTTGCTCAGGATCAAGGGTGCCACCCAGGAAGGCCCGGACATCGGATGGTCGCGCATTGAGTTGTGTGACCAAAGCCGCTGCATCGTAGCCGTTTCGGGTAAGGGTCGGTTCTAAATCGTCGATAGCGCGCGACAACACCTGTTCGACAATCTCGGCGGTGACGGGTTTGGTTCCGAGGCGAAAAGCCTGCTCGAACGCAAGGGTCAGATGCATCTCGATTTGAAGCGGTGTGCGCAGTCGCTCGGCGATAAGATCGATGGCGGCCTCTTCGAGCAGCTCACTAACTTTCACACCTTCGGCCGCACAGGCGCCAAGCAGCCATGCCACATAGTCGCGGCGCGCGGAGCCCAGCCCCTCGTAATCGAAAATGGTTGTTCGGTAACCGATTTCCTCCATCTGAGGGCGACGCAGATCATTGCGAAGCCGGGGATGTCCGACCAGAAGCACGGAGAGGAGGACGCCGGCATCGGCAACTACCTCCATCAGCCGTTTCAAGCCCGTTAACGTCTTATGGTGCAGGTCATGGGCTTCATCTACCACGAGAACGATCGGCCGCTTGCCCTTTTTCATCAGGTCGCGCAAATCACGTTCCCGCCGCTCGGCCTGTTTGGGGATCTTCACCTGCGCGCGATCACCGGGCGACAAATCGTAGAACAATGCTTCAATCAACGATGGCAGCGAAGTACGCCGTTTGTCTACCGCCAGCGATTTGGCGAGCGAGACCTTGCGGGCTTTGGTCAGTTCGGCCTCGATACGGCGCAGAAGGTGCGTTTTCCCCGAACCAACCAGGCCGGAGACCACGACAAGCCTGCCGGTCTGGACGGCCGCGCAAACCTCACGAATGAGGGTACGCTGATGTTCGGTCTCGAAGTTGCCCGCTCCCTGGAAAGGTCGGTCGAGGCCGTAACTGGACTGGACGTCTGCGAGTATCATTCTTCCCTCCTTCGCATCTGGAATCGTTCGCGGATACGGACCGCGATCGTCTTTTTATCGAGTGTTTCCGCAAGCAGTTCATCAATGAAGGTGCGCTCGACGACACTCATCGCGCCGATCGGCCGACCAAGCTGGGCGACAATCGCCCCACGGGCTGCAAGTGCCGTTGGCCAGGCGGTCTCTACCGTCGGCTCCGGAAACGGCGTTCGCCGTACGCTCAGTCCCGCCGTAGTCGGGGGCAGTGACGGCAATGGACGGTCCCCGCCGGTGACAGCGGCGCGGGGAAGCCCAAGCTGATCCGCCAACCGCACCACTTTGTCGAGCCGTTCTTCGGTCCGGCTCTTCTGATATTTGCGATAGCGAAAGAGGGGAACCGCCCCGCGCGAAGGCTGGAATGGCCCGAAACGTTTCCCCTCATGTTCGACAAACAGCTCCTGGTCGAACAGGCCCCAGAGCAGCGTCACCGTTTCTCCGGCAAGCTCAGGCTCCACCTCATAGGCGGCGCCCTCAACCGAGACGGTCGCATCGCCTGCAACCGTCCGTCGTTCGGGTTCGCGGGCAAAGGCACAGAACCGCTCCCATGAGCACATGGCCCGCACGCCGTCCGGGGGAAGGTGTCGCAACCAGTCCTCAATGCGCGCATGAGGTTCCGTGCGGTGTTCTCCGTTGTTGTAGGTGACCAGTGCGCGCCGTAACCAAAGATTGGCTTCCTCTTCATCCTTCGGTTTGTGAAAATGGTAAAGGGTTTCATGCACTTCCTTGATCGTGCGAAACGGCCGCTCGACCTTGCCTTTCGCCCGCGCCGCCGTGCGCCGCTCGTTGTCCGACGGTGGCATATGCGTAAGAACCCTGACGCCGAGACTGCCCATGACGGACTGGAAGACGCGTGAACGGCTTACCGGCCCGTTGTCCATATGGATAGCTGCGGGGATCCCCTGAAGCGGCAACTCGGGTTCAGGTTTGGCGGCGAAGGCGTTGTAGAGAAAGCTCAGGGCGGTTTCCGCATTTTCACCGTAAACGCAGCGGTATTCCTGATAGCACGCGCCGGAGCGATCATCGACCACGGAGAACAGCATCAGCGTCGGGCGACCGCGAGCTTCCTCGAGCCAGAGCGGCTTTTCGACCTGTTTCAGATCTGACGGACTCATATCGAAGTGCCAGAGTTCGTTGGCGCGTCGCGCCTGGAAACGAACGGCGGCCACCGGGCGGGTCACGCGCGTATAGTCGAGCCCGTAAACACGCAGCAACCGATCGATAGTTGCGCGTTTCAACAATCCGGGCGATGCGCGCACCAGGCCGTCGGGCGTTTCCACACCGTCTTCCTCCAGCAGTTTTATGGCACGCGCCGTGGAAATATGCCGCCCCTTGCGATTTGCCGTTCTGATCTTCAGGGCCGCGATGATTTCGGCATAGGTTTCCATCTCTGACTGCGGGGCTATCCGGGAAGTGCCGTGGTCGGCACGCCTGACCGATTTTGGGCGGTTCAACTCGCGTAACGCCCGATAGAGCGTCCAGATCGAAATTCCGTAGGCGTCAGCGGCACGAGTGACGATTTCGACGCGTCCCGGATCTCTGGGAGGAAGCAGCGACAACCGGCGCCGAATATCGACAAGGGCTTCTCCGGGTGGCCGCTTTCTCCGATCAGCCATGAGCGTCCTCCGCTCCCGCTATCTGGACGGCGCTGTCCTTCTTGCCGATATGGCGATAGAGGGTGGCCACAGAAACACCCATACGTTGTGCAATATTGCGAACCGGCAGAGAGCCCTCCTTCATCATGGCCCGCGCGGCTGCAATATCGCTCGGGCACATGGCGGGTGGGCGCCCCCCTTTTCGGCCACGTTGTCTCGCCTCTGCCAATCCAGCCGTCGTCCGCTCCCGGATCAGGGCGCGTTCAAACTGGGCGATTGCACCGAATACATGGAAGGTTAACATTCCGCCCGGCGTCGTCGTATCGATGCTCTCGGTCAAAGACACAAGCCCGATCTCCGCCCGCTCCAGCTCTTCCGCCGTCGCGATGAGTTTCTTCAATGAGCGCGCCAGACGATCGAGTTTCCAGACAACCAACGTATCGCCTGCCCGTAATACATCGGAAAGGATGTGGTTCAGCTCCGGTCGGTCGTCCCGGGCGCCGGATCCGCGCTCGGTAAATACCCTCTCGCAACCGGCGCGTCTCAGAGCCTCCAGTTGAAGTTCTGGATTCTGGTCTACCGTGCTGACCCTGGCGTATCCGATCCGCATAGTCACCTCTTAAATATTCTCAAAAGTCGTGGGAAGCGTAGCATTTCGCGATATTGGTATCAATAACAGTTTTGAGAAGGTTTTAGAGCGCAATTTGAGCGTCAGCACGCCCTTGCTGTGAATGACTCAAAAACGAAGGTTTATGCGTCACTGAGGTGAGAGGAAAAGTTGGCCGGTCACTCCCTCTATATCAACAGATTTTGGTGATTTAGCCCTCGACTTCCTTATCGAGGGCTTTTCTTCAGCTAACTACTATCAACTGTTGAAAATCTTTCTCTGCCATCCCGTATCAGGCCTGTTCGGTTGGTAATTATCAATAGCAGCACGGGGTTCTCGTATGCCCTCAGGCTTAACTTCTTGAGACAGTTCTTCCGGCGCATAGCCCCACGGCCATAATTCGTTTTTCCAAGAACTTGAGATATGGATGTAACGTGGGGTTATTTCGTCGATAATTTTTTGGTCGATTTGGGCCTCCTTGCCAATTAAAACATCCTCTGAAACTAATAATGCATGCTGATAATATCCCTTCAAGTCTTCTGGGATTTTATTTTCATAAAGCATCGCCTCATCAGCGAAAGGGCACCCTTTGTTAATCGCGGCTTTCAACATCAGCATCAGTGCCACGTACTGCAAATCTCCTGATACGTTTCTACGGCTGACACCTTGATGATAAGGGGCCGGGAGGTAACCGCTGACAACATCCGTGTTTTCCAATAAAACACTCCATTTACTGTCTTTTCTCAGCTGAGCTAGTTCATCGATAACTTTCTTTTTCGTATCACTAAGTATTGGTACACCATATTTAGCCTGAGTGATTTCTGAAATTTCGTTCTCTTGGCTTGCATAAGAACCGCCAATATCTGAATGAGCTCCAGGCAGCTCTAACTCAAAATAATTTCCGGACACACTGCTCAGCGGGAAATTATATCGGCACTCATGCTTGGCAGTTAACTGAAAAACAGTTTTCGCTGCATCCTTACCCAGCGCAACCTTCAAGCCATTGGTATCGCCGGTATCATGAGGATCCTCCCAGAATGTTCCAAGGCGCCAAATGGATGCAACAGTATCATAAAGCCCAAGAAATCTGACTTCTGGGATTTTACTGATTTCATAACCTTTTTCGTGAGCAACCTCCGTCAAAATATTCGTTACAGAAGGGTCTAAAGAATTAACCATATTAACGAAGTGTCGGGCAGTGGCAGCGCCACGACTGAACCCAAACACATCAAATGTCAAGGCTAATGTGTTTTTCTTCGAATCTGCTTGCGGCAGATTTTTTTTAATTCGCTCAGCAATTTGCGATACACTGTTGCTATATTTAGCAAACACGCCATATCCAGTAGTCACTAGTGGTACATCAACACCCATGGCTTGTACGAGAGTATTATCACCTTCTCCGTTTTTTGTTCCTGCACCTTCGATATAAACAGCTAAATTATCCTCATGATTTTTCCCGTAGTTTTTGTAAAGCCGGTAAATATTTGAGAACTTGCATTCGTCTTTTTCTTTAGCTGCCAGCAGGTTATTGGCATTTTGCCCTGTACCATCGAAGAAGACGCCGATTGTTAGTTTAACCAACTGTTTTACCTTGACTGCGCTTGTAATATGTTCCATAGCTAACTCCTTTCATGTTTTTAATAAAAGCCCCGTAAAGCATTTAATACCCCCTGCAAAAACAGTGGTTTCTGCTGATAGCTGATCATTACTGAGCAGATGTCGAGCTATAACGATAAAGCCGGGAGATATGCTCACATGCAGATTAGCGAGCTGGTTTAATGCATGAAATCAATCAGTGTTGTGTCAAGGTGCAAACAACACTGAATTAGAAGCGAGCGGATGCTTGGAGGCGCATACAGACGACAGCCGACCAGGTAAATAACGCTATATACAGGGATATCGGTGAGGTAAGCGTCCCGATTTAACCTTGCTGTCGCTGGCAATTAATGTGAGCAGAGGCGGATGTTTGCAAGCAGAAGTGGATGTTTGCGAGCACATTGGCAAAGAGCGTGAGCACAAACGCCGCTCCATTGTCAGATAATTCGAGCAGAAATTCCCGATGTTTGCGAGCAGAGGCCATTATGTTGGCAAGCCGCTACAACTACGGCGCCAGTGATGCCGCCTCGGTTTTTATCTTTGCCATTTTCTTTCGATAACTTTCTCCCTTTAGTTCATGGTTAGGAAACTCAATCGCCCCTTTTTGAGTTTCCTAACCATGAATTCAGGAAAAGGATCTCTCCATATAG
>NZ_JBZXDO010000073.1:0-6611 GCF_058725505.1 Serratia sp. A07 | reverse complement strand
AGGCGGCATCACTGGCGCCGTAGTGAACCGGCCATTTTAATTGTCGCCGACCGGCCAAAATAATTGACGCGAGATAATCAGGTATGCACCCAACAACCCTGTCGTTTCCCCCCTCCCCGACCACAGATAGCGTTTCGCCTTGCCGCGCAAGCAGCATATTGGCCACCTGGGCCACGGCAGGACCAAAACGGAAACTGTGTGTCAGGTAAAGTTGGTCCGCATCGGCCAACTCAGGAGCATCGAGGGCATTTTCCGCGCCACGGAATCGGTAGATTTGTTGATGCCGGTCGCCAACCAACACCACATTACAGCCCTGCGCCAGTACCAGTGACTGCGTCACCGGATTCGCGTCTTGCCCCTCGTCAAACAGGAGCGTCTGCCAGCGTTTGGAAAGGTCGGGCTGAGAGAGCTGATACAGCTTGAGGTAAACGTCATGGGTGACAGGGAAAGTACCATCCTGGCGTGCAGACTCACGCCAGAGCAATTGCGCCGCTGCCAGGATTTTATCGGGCGACAAACCACTGCGTGAGTCTTCATCAGGCAAGTGTTGCAAACCCAATTCGCCATCCCCACTGCAGAGGAAAGCGTTAAAGGTCGTGATAGATGTGCGTGCCAGCGGCCAATAGCGGGTATTGAGTTGGCGAGCAACGTCAGTGATCCGCAGGTTAGCTGTCAACCGCCGCTGATAATGGCGCCCGAAGTTAGGCCAGGCCATCTGATGCGACGTCTTACATTCAACGTTAAACGGGAATTTTTGCTCAGCCTCATCCCTGACTGCACGGTTATAGGCAAGATAAAGCATCCTGCAATCCGGGTTTGCCTGGGCAAAACGGACCAATGTAGACGTTTTACCGGTGCCGGCAAACGCCCTGACAACCAGGCGATGGCCGGACCAACCAATGATGGCGGCCTGTTCAGGTGTATCACAATAAGACATAAGCAGCACTCCGTAAAACTTGACCGGCGCTTATCCTGCGCAGGTCAGTACGGCCAGTACCACAGAAAAACCTTTTCCCGAAAGAAATAGATTCCCGCAGTCAGCCGTGTTCAGGTTGATAGACCGCTATCAACCCCTCATTGCTGGAGTCTCTTAGGGCAAAACAGTGGGGAAGCCTATACCTCCGAAGGCAACCCCAAAGCTAACAATCTATTGTTTTATTGTGTTTTTATCAGGTTTCCCTGGTGCCAAGAACAACAAATATCAGGTGATTTTATTACGGGGCGTTCCGACTATTCACAAAATGCATCTACAAATGAAAAGTCCACCCTCATGATTTTGCGCATCCCTCCGCATCGTTTGGCATTTCCCAAACGTTGAGTGGGCGCTTTCTCTGGTGTTGTGCGCTATAGCATCACCTGAGCGTTATGCTCTTCCAAAAGGAGATGAACATAACGCTTAGAAGCCTCAGTTAAGCACCGCGAGCCTCCACACTCAGACTTCTTTTTAACAACCAACATGACTCCTTGTCAATAAAAATGACACTATAGCGATTATTTAAATCATTTTGAGACATTGCGAAGTGCGGCTTTATTGAAAAAAACAACTTTGAGTGTACAATGATGGCTGTTTTTTAAACCGAAACAGGCTGAAGGTGGGAGATGGCAATCAACAATAAAACTGCCCTGGGGGAAGTCATTGCCAAAGCGATGACGATGAAAGGCATTCCAAAACAAAAGCATATTAGCCACACCAGTCGCGTTCTGGAGATCACCATAGCTGCAGCACAGAAAAAGATGAGCGGCGCATCAAACTGGGAGGTATCGCAACTGGTTAAAGTCGTTGACTCTATCGGTATGACAACGAGTGACTTCTTCGACATCTATAATTACTCAATAAATGAAGTGCATGACGCCGTCTGGAATGATGGCAAGACCCATGTTAAATGCAAAATATATTTATCCGAAGTAAAAACCAATGATGCAACTGAATACTCAGCCGTGAAAATCAACGATGAATGGGTTGTTTTTCACACTAACGATATAAAGGACGATGTATTGTTTGAGTCGAAGCGCAACATTGATATAATTCAACTCTACCCTCAAAAGCAGAGTCTAAAAAAACACCGAATCGCAATTCTTGATGATGACAAAAACATCGTAGACAGTCTCAAAGAAATAATTGCCAATAATCAATATCTTGTTGATGCATTTTATGACATTGAGTCATTACAAGAACGTCTGATAAACACCCCTTATGATGCCTACATCCTGGATTGGGTCGTTGGGGAAAAAACCGCTTTCAATACGATAAAAGAGATAAGGAAGACAGAGAATAATAACGCTATGATACTGGTTCTTACCGGGCAACTACCTGGAATTGTAGATAGTGAGATCGCCAGCGCAATAAATGATTATGATATCACTGGCCCTCACGAAAAACCGATAAAAGCCAGTGTAATAAAGTCATTGGTGGATAAACATTTCCCTGAGTGAATGATTATGGATGATTATTTGTTGACGTATACAGGCAGTCTATTGCTGGACGGAAGATACATCGTATCGCCCTATGGAGTGAGTAAAGAAAGCCCCTGTGGTGATCTTTCCCCATTGAACAACCCTACGATTTTCAATAACTCAATCAATGAAGTTTCCATCGACTATTCAAAGGTCAAAAGCCTGACTGTAATCAATGGATTAGGCGTAACGCTAGGTGACTCAGTTGTTGGAATATCTGCGCTACATGCAATAAAGAAAATCAATCCAAGAATTGCAATCAGAGTCATTCGCCCCGAAAATTGTCCTGATTATGTTAATGAAATTTATACGCTCGCGAAGCATATCATAGATGACATTTCCTATATGCCGTTTGACATTACCAGTTTTTCAGACGCAGACCTCGTTATAGATATAGGGAATCAGTTGTACTGGAAAGGTTTTGATACATTAGAGATGCACGATTTCTTTTTAAGGAATCTGGGTGTCGAGCACAGCCAGGTTTCAACCTCATTAAAAAGTAATGCCTGGCTCAGGTACTCGCCCATTGAAGATCTGAACCTGGGTGAGTATGTACTCTTCTGTCCTTATGCAAGCACAAAGATAAGAAGCATCCCCACGCGATACCACAGGAATATAATCTCTTATCTGAGTGGAAGGTTCAGAGTTAAAGTCCTTGGTTTCAGTGAAATCAGCCATGAAAACTATACGAATATCACAGGATTGTCAAAAAACACCGTTTCCTTCGCCTCCATCATTAAAAATGCGAAGCATCTTTACACATGTGACTCAGCAGCCTTACACATTGGCGCAGGATTTAACACGCCCACCACATGTATATTCACCACAGTGAAACCTGAGCTTCGTAGCTTATACTATAAAAACTGCAAATCCATTTACATAGGAAATAATGAAACAGAGGGCGTTCATAACAGTGAAAATGTACGCTTACTTGACTTAATCAATAAGGAGTTTGAGGTTTATTATGCGTAAATTGATGTTATCGGGAATATTCTGCTTAGTTACTTTATTCATTTCCCTCCCTTCTTTCTCGAAAACAGGAGACATCTATATTGACGGAGATATAACTCACAGAAATTATGGGGCAGGATACGTATTGACAGCGGCGGAATTTAATACACTGGAAAAACACCACATAAAAACAACAACATCATGGACTGAGTTGGGTCACGTCGTGGATTTCGAAGGTGTAAAATTCAAAGACTTGTTAAATGTTGTCGGCGCACGTGGGAAAACTTTAAGAATGAGGGCCTTAAATGATTACTGGGTTGACATTCCGGTCTCTGACGTCGAGGAATTCGATATGCTGCTGGCTAACAAAATGGATGGAAAACCATTGAAAGTTAGAGACTTTGGCCCGTACTTCGTCATTTACCCGATGGACAAGTTTTACGGTAAACTCAATACGCCCGTGTATCAAGCTCGTCATATCTGGCAGGTAAGCGGCATAACGGTACTAGATAAATGAAACTAAAAAAGCTCATCATTCAGTACTTATTGGTTTTCCTGGTGCTAACAGGTGGGTTTGTGTGGATGTATGAGCAATACTTTTCCACGCGCCATAATATTAACTCAGCGGGTCCACAAGAAAACTATGCCTGGGCAATTGCAAAGTTTGCTATCCGACTGGCTGGGTTCAATGCCAAAATTGAACACCAGTTACGGCTAGGGACCGATGACAAAGAAGAGTTGCAAAAAGAATTGGATATTCTTTTCTCAAGCTCTAATGTACTACTCCATAAAAGTATATCGACCAGATACTTATATGACGAAGCTGGGTATGCTAGAACGGTTGAACAAATACATTTAAATCTTGAGAAAATCGATATCGAATTAAAAAAGAGAAACACGAACTACTCAAACCTGCTTGAAATCATTGAGTTAATAGGTCTGGACAACAAAGAACTCATCGTTATCTCGGACCATGCTGAAGTCAGGCAAAGAGACATTATACAGCAGGATTATATTAACAAAGCCAACTCGATGCGGTTTCCCATTGCCATCCTGTACGTTATTTTTTCATTGATGCTTTTCGTATCATATCGGCAGGTAAAATCCATTAACAAGCAGCTGGAGTCCGAGAAGAAATCATTTAACAACAAGAATGCATTCCTTGGTGTATTAGGTCACGAATTGAGAACTTCACTTCAGGCAATAATCTCATCGGTTGAGGTGATCACCCAGCAAAAAGACGTCGTAGCATTCTCTCACTTTGAGCGATTAGAGAATGCTGCCATGAAAATGGAACGTCAAATGAAAGACCTCGCTGAGTTTGCCAAAGTTGACAATGGCAATGTTGAAATAAAAATCTCATCATTCAACTTACATAAGCTCGTGCATGATACTGTTGAGCAAAGCATCACTATTTTGAACAAGAAAAACATCAATGTAAGCATAGATGTAATTGAAAATATATATGTAAAAAGCGATCCCTCCAGGATTATGCAAATCATAGAGAACATTGTCACCAATGCTATAAAGTATACTGAGAATGGAAATGTACAGATAAGCGCAGTCATCCGCGACAAGTCCAGACTGGTCATTACGGTAAGAGACACGGGCCGGGGTATTCCGAAAGATAAAATTGATACAATCTTCTTTCCGTTCATTAGGGTTGGCGGCGATAACAAGGTTCCAGGCTTTGGGATGGGATTGGCCATTGTCCACGGTGTTGTTAAAGCCATGAACGGGACTATTGATGTAGAAAGTGAGGTGAGCAAAGGGAGCACATTCACTGTTTCATTACCCATTGAGTTTTCAAAACATGAAGAAACGGGCATTCCCACCGACATGGATAATATCACTTTTTCAGCCAAAGGGATCAGGGTTTTAATCATCGATGATAATGAAATGGCCTGTGAGTCATTGGTGTCAATTCTTCAGCATGAGTTTACAGTCGAGTATACGACCTCCCCAGAGCGGGCTTTGGAAAAATTATATCGAAAATCATTCGATCTTGTTTTGAGCGATCTGCAGATGCCTATAATGACAGGTGATGACTTATATAAAAGAGTCAAAGAGAACAAAGGACCAAATAAAAATACGCCTTTCATATTTATTAGTGCATATACGAGTGAAAGCCCAATCAAAGATGTGGCTATTTTAACTAAACCGGTCAGATTAAATGATATCAAAAAAGCCATGGCATCAGCATTGATTACACCACCCATTTCCTGAATCCATTTTTCAACTAACTATAAGCCACCGGGATACCGGTGGCTTATAGTTAGGGTTTCAGCAAAGGTCGGCTGCACCCTCCCAGCAGACGAGTCAATACATCCACTGTAGCGAGAAAGGATATGCGCAATGAGCCTCTTTGCTACGTTGGGCGTATTTACACCATCGAGTTTCGATTGATGTTAAGGACGCTCCGGCCTATCGAACGTTTTCTACTGTCAGCGACTCATCCACGTTCAGCAATGCAAACCTATGTTCAAAACACCTACTTCCAGGTACGAGAGAAATTATTTCTGTCTAATAATTATTTTCGGCTGGATCTGACTATCTCCATATCGCGTAATCGAGGAACAAACTCGACACTGCACTCTTGTCGCGGTCACATAAGTTTTAGCGTCAACGTGAATGGGGAAACCATTCGAGAAGAAGGTGATGTTTATGTCAAAAGTATCAGAAAAAATCCAATGGCGAGTTACTTATCGTAAGAATACAGGTGAGGATGCCGCGTTAGAAATGCCATCATTTGAGCACGGCAACGCAGCATCCAAAGAGTTAATGACCCCGTTAAATTATATTATCCGCATTGAAAAGAATGGGGAAACAGTGAAGCGTTGGGACAGAGAGATCTTAGCCGGCTCAAACAAATGGAAAAGCTGCAACCCAGATGATTTCGAGATCTTGGGGGCACTGATAACAATCAATAAAGTTATTGAAAAGTAAAGACTACTGAAATAACGATAGAATCAATTCATTGCCCATTGCCATAAAAAACGCCCCCTGACGGGAGCGTGGTGGTTTGGTTATGTCGTCAAGTCACTGCGTTAAACGTCTGTAAGCGCAGTGGCCATTGTTCCAACCAATGCATCGGGGTGTACATCACCAACCGCCGTTCATCTGTCAGTGTATCTCGCGTCAATTATTTTGGCCGGTCGGCGACAATTAAAATGGCCGGTTCACTACGGCGCCAGTGATGCCGCCTC
>NZ_JBZXDO010000072.1:0-6676 GCF_058725505.1 Serratia sp. A07 | reverse complement strand
ATAAAATACGGCGATGAGGGTGGAAAGGACTTCGGCTGCGCAGCAGACGAGCTCACGCCGTAGGCGTGCTACCGTTCAGGGCGTTGCCGCCGGCGGTGGTTTCGGGGTTGCCGAACATCACGCCGATCTTCATGCGCAGCTGGTTGATGAAGATCACCACCGTGCGGGTGGTGTTGATGCTGCCCTTCAGCTTGCGCATCGCCTGGCTCATCATGCGGGCCTGCAGCCCCATCTGAGCGTCGCCGATCTCGCCTTCCAGCTCGTTTTTCGGCACCAGGGCGGCGACGGAATCGACCACCACCACGGCCACGGCGCCGGATCGTACCAGCGCATCACAGATTTCCAGCGCCTGCTCGCCGGTGTCGGGCTGGGAGATGAGGAGTTCACCGATATCGACGCCCAGTTGCTGCGCGTAACGCGGGTCAAGGGCGTGCTCGGCATCGATAAAGGCGCACTGCAGCCCGGCGCGCTGGGCGCAGGCAATGACCGACAGGGCGACGGTGGTCTTGCCGGACGACTCGGGGCCGTAGATTTCGGTGATACGGCCGATCGGCAGGCCGCCGCCGAGTGCGATGTCGAGGCCGAGCGAGCCGGTCGGGATACGTTCGGCGGCCATGCCGTGGTTGTCGCCCAGGCGCATGATGGCGCCCTTGCCGAACGCCTTCTCGATGGCGGTGATGGCGCTTTGCAGGGCTTTGGCGTGACTTTCCTGCGTGGTGGCCTTGTCCTGCGGTGTGCGAGTGCGTGATGCGTTGCTCATTGTGTGTTCTCCTCTGGTCGGAAACCGAATGCGTCATTATAATAATACTGTATATATAGCCAGTATAATATAAATCTGACGAGGAATGGCAAGGGTGGTGGCGAGGAGAACAGATACTCTGACACAACATACTCATTTTTAAGGAAAATATTTTTACCGGCGATGCGCACAGGTTATCCCCCAAATCTGTGGATAACGTCTTTTGGTTATTTAACCTGCTGGCTTTCAACAGTATAGAAGGCTAAAATATGTCAAAATGTCATATTAGTGTGAGAGTGGATAATGACGGGGTTCGAACTGAAGCTGTGGAGGACTGGTCTGGGATGGACGCAAGAACAGGCGGCAAAGGAGTTTGGTATTTCGATGCGTACCTACATTCGTTATGAGCATGGAAACCCGCCGAGGGCGATAGAGTTAGCCATTCAGGCGCTGTCATTGGCCGCGCTGTTACCGGAGATTGATGCACTACCGGCAGAAAAGTTACGACAACGTGTAAGAATGCTGGCTATTGATAACAGCATATTGTAATACTTTTTAGGTGAGCGCTATCCTTGGTATTGCAGCTTTACCAGCCGCTTTCACGCCGAAAAAATCAACAGGATGTATTGTAATGATCGATGACACTCATGGTGTACCTTCCAAGGATGTTCAGGCATTAATTAATAATGGCTTGGATTTTCTGGGAAAAGCCCGTCAAGAGCTTGATGGCTTGGAGCCAAAATTTTCAATTGTCAGTTTCTGGACAGCTGTGGAGATCCTTCTCAAAGTACCATTGGCACATGAACATTGGACACTGGTCTGTTCCGGAAAAAATTTGTGCGCAGTAAATATAAATGCGGTGATTTTCAGTCTGTGACTTATGATGAAACATGCGCTCGTCTTGCTGAGGTATTAGAATCTCCCTTGCCGCCGGAAACGATAGAGAAGTTTAATAAAATTAGAAATCACCGTAACCGGGTAGTTCATTTTTTTCACTCTTCATTTACTGATTCAGATCAGAAGCAAATACTTACAGAACAGGCTGATGCCTGGTTTGCTCTTAATAGGCTAATGCGTGATAGTTGGTATTATCATTTTGAGGGTGTATTAGATTCAAAGCTGGCGTTGGATGAAGGTAAAATGCTGCGCAGCTCGAAATTTTATTCTGACGCTAAATTTAGGTATATCAAACCTCAGTTAAAAAAACTCATCGACAATGGTTGTGTAATACACAA
The DNA here is from genome assembly GCF_058725505.1 of Serratia sp. A07. Taxonomy (NCBI): domain Bacteria; kingdom Pseudomonadati; phylum Pseudomonadota; class Gammaproteobacteria; order Enterobacterales; family Yersiniaceae; genus Serratia; species Serratia sp. A07. The sequence continues at coordinate 4,702 of NZ_JBZXDO010000072.1, read as the reverse complement.
CTGCTATCACTGTAATAAGAAAGCCGCCGTAGAGATTATTATAAATGGAGAGAGCGGAAACCCACTTTATGAGGTGTCTTGTAATGTTTGCGGTCGCCGTGCGGATATCTATGCTACTTGCCCTGAATGTCAGTCCAGACAGAGAATTGAGGATGACGGGGAAGCGGATTTTATCTGTAGAAGCTGTAACCATGAGGAAAGTCGTTATGACTTGCTGGATGAGTGGGTTGGTCGACACGATGAATATAGTGAATCGGGATTGCCTGCCAGCTGCTCTGACTGTGACGGTTACGAGACGGTTTGCGAATATGGAGGTGGATATCTTTGCACGGGATGTCTGACATTTCATGATTCCATTAGTAATTGTGAATTCTGTGGTGGAAGCTCGACTTCAGTAGGGGATATGAGTTCTCTTGTTGGCTGTAGTTTCTGTGATGGAAGAATTTGATTTCTGTATGGATGGCATTCATTAAATAATGGGTATATTAATTAAATGGATAATCATGCTATGGAGTTCAATTCTGGATAGAAAGATATTATGTGTTTTTGTTGTGGTGCTATTTTTGATGGCTGCCATATTTTTAAGTGTGTTCTTTGTGCAAGGTTCACAAAGTAAATATAGGGAGGTTATACCCGCTTTTATCTTCGGCGTCGTTAGTACGATAGCCGGATTTCTAAGTTTGGTTAGCTATGTTTTAGCTGGTAGAAAATAACATTAAAGGTGTTCCAATTCATTATTATGAACGCCTATGTGTGCGTAAATGCGACATGTTTATATCTATAGTGTTTCCCTTTCATAATTGGGGGTGTAAAATATGCACTCATTTAATGGAGGAAATATGGATATGTTGTGCATACATGAATTAGAGGATAATATTTCAAAATTGCGTAGTGGTAAAGTGGTTGTTCGCGTAGAGTCCTGGATGCCTGACGAGTATATCGGTAAGATGCTAAGAAAAAACTGGAACAGGCGGGCGGTGCAGCTTTAATGGTAACGTATGACGTGATTACTGAATAAATACAGAAAGCAGCCCATACATTTCCTGTACAGAGTTAAGTGAATGGTATTCAGGCATGGCCATAATTCAATAGTTAATACAACCAATGTCCGGCTTTGGCCGATTCGACCAGCATTCTTATTGTGAGCGGTTTTAGGGGCTGTTCGGGCACCTTTGAACCGAAAAACTCTGGGGCAAAATAATGAGTGCATTCCATGCCGGCCGGATCGACATGCCATATGGCCAGGTAGGTGTTGATCGCATCGTCACCATCATCCCAACCAATCTTGAGATCTTCCCGCAAGCGTGTGTCCAGGGTTACCGGCACTTTCGGGCCCCAGAAGACATACTTCCGCGGGCTGAAATTTTCATAGTAATAATCAATGATCTCTTGCTCTATTTGCGCGGGCGTCTTCATCATCAAAAATAGGTCCACTGAATTCTGTCTGCCGGACGGGCGATGAGGTTGAAACGGTCTTTTACATCGCGGCCGATCGCGAAAATGGTCCAGGCCGACAGGGCTTACCCCAGCCAGGGAACATTGCGGCCGATAAATTTGCCCCAGTTATTCACGTAGCTGATGTGCAGACGCTGTGGGGTTTCGCCCACCAGTGTCGGTAAACGGATACCTTTCGGCAAAGGCTTATCCAGGTGTTTCCGTGACAGTCGTGAGGCGATTGACGTGCCTGGTGTGGCGGTCCCCGGCTTTTGGCGCGTGGGAAGCCAGGGTTGTCCTGATGCGATCAGGACGGCATCGGCAACGCTGATCCCCAGATGTTCACGGAGCGCATCGACGGTGATAAGCCACCACAGCTGCTGGGGCGTCAACTGGGTATATCCCTTGTAGAAATACGTACCGTTTAATTCCTCAACCGTATCCATAGGTTATCCTTTACCGTAGGGGATGTCAGGTTGGCGCGTTGCTGTGCTCGCTTGGCTCCAGTGTTATCGTTTGATATGTCGGCTTGCTGTCTGCAAGGCGGGCCTGCAGTCCATACTCTGCCATGACCTGAATGGACGTATCGACATCGCCGACAATGCGAAAAGAGACCGGCTGCAGGTGATGGCCATCCTGAGAGAAGGCGGCATTGAGCGCCGTTTTTTCGACGTAAAAACCGCTTTGCTGGGACGGTGTGAGGGTGGTTTCCGACCGCCACTCGTGGGCATCCATCACATAGTTGTCCCAGTCCCGATCTTTCAGGGTTTCGGAGGCGTAGGTGAGCCGGAACAGGTCAGACTGAGCGGCCAGGTTGCCGCTGCAGGAGCGTAAGAGATAGTCAAGATGCTGGCACAGTTTGCCCGCCGGGCCGTGTTTACGGCCACGGTCGAGTAACCACCGGATGTCTATCGCCAGGCTTCTGGGGAAGCGTTTTTGCTTCTGGGCTGTGGCTAGCCAGCGGATCAGGAACAGGTTTTCGGCATAGGGTGTGCCGGCGATACCGTCCTGGCGAGCCAGCCCCAGCGCCGCCAGGGCGCAGAACGCCAGATGGCTGAGCGCTGAGGTGGTGTTTTCCGGGGATACGGATGCGGTTTTATCTGTCAATGGCTACCCTGCCCGTCGAAGTTGGGATTAGTGGCGAATTTGGGCCAAGTCGTCAGCGGTCAGCCCGGTCATTTTCATCACCGAATCGCGATCGAGGCCGTTGGCTAGCATGGTCCGGGCAACTTCGAGTTTGCCTTCAAGCATCCCTTCCTGACGCCCTTTTTCTTCACCTAACAGCATACCTTTCTGCAAGCCGCGTTGTTCGCCCTCAAGGCGGAGTTTTTCTGCAATCGTCATCAGAGTATCCTCATGTTCCGGCACCCGTGATGCCAGGGTTGATAATAGTTCGCCCGGGTTGCGGGTTTCACCAACCCGCAGCATGTAATTCATCAGTGACGTCAGCTGCTCATTGGTAGTGTAACCGGCCAAAAGCAGTGTGACCAGTTGTTCCAGGAGCTCGGCCAGGTCGCGTTGACGGACATGTTTTTGCAGCAATTCCAGAATGGCCACGCGACGGTGCTGCATGATTTGGTCGTCAGGAATAACCGTGACGTCGACCAGCGGGAATTCACCACTATACAGCTGGCCGGCCAGCTCCGGATCACTGAATGCCTGCAGCCAGCTCATCGGATATGGGTATGGTGTGACTTGCCCATGATAGAACAGGATTGGGATAACCAGCGGCAGTTGCTCGTTGCCGGCGGCAAGGTGGCGTTGCATGGCGGCAATCGCATACCTCATTAACCGGAAGGCCATCTGTTTGTCGGGGGAGCTCTGGTGTTCTATCAGCGCGTAAATGTAGCCTTCACCCTGCCCGGCCTTCAACGAATAGAGCACGTCAGAGTAATAGGCGCGTAGATCATCTTCAACGAACGAGCCTGATTCCAGTCGTAGGGTATTCAGATCGCATGCCTGGCGCAATGCCGGTGGCAAATGCACCTCCAGAAAATCTCGGGCTGTTTCCGGGTGTGTCAGAAACTGTTTGAACAGCGCATCATGTGCAGTTGGAGTCGTTTTCATGATGGTATCCTACCATATTCTGGAGAAAGCTTGCTATTTGGCATCAAAACCGCTCTCTCTGGCGAAAATGATTAATTTGAGTGGCCAGGTTTAATGATTCCGGGATAAAGTTTATCAATGCTGACGTAATATTCACCTCTTTCTGCGGCGATGCGTATTTTCTTCTCAAGCATGTCAATCAAGCTGATATTATTCGACAGCATGTGATATAAATCATAACCTGTCACACAGATAACGCTTTTTGAATTTCCCCAAGCATTAAATGCGTCAGGTGAAAACCCTTGTCAACTGATAAAAACTCCACGCGTCCAGGTTGCCTTTTGCGACAGTTTCCCCTGAAAGACATGCAGGTCGAGGGCTGAAGTTTTCTGACTGTGCCATTTTGCTTCAATAAGGTAGGTTTCATTGTGTAAGTTGAAACTCCCGTCAATTTGCTCACCGGTAATTCTAAACCCAGCATTGGGCGATAGGTGGAATGCAGAAAAGAGTTCGTTAAGCCATCCTTCAAATCGGTATCCTCGTTGCTGCGGGGGCATTGATTTCATAGTTTCCAATTCATTGAGAAAATAGCCTGCATCAATGGAATAAATGACGGAAATGGTAGGTGGAATTATTCCTTGAGATGAAACTACGTCGGTATTCTTTATTCTTTCAATAAGTTGAGTATATAAAATTTCATCCCGTGCCGTGACAGGGTCTGTTGTCATTAATTTACGATAAGCCCACAGCTTATCGATAACTTTTAACACTGTATCGCGGTCGGTCTTTTTGATAAAGCACCGTAATCGTTTTGCTTTTGAATCGCCTTCGTCGAGATACATTTCGTTATCAATGTCAATGGAAAGTTCTTCTTAAAAAACTCCCGCATCGTTCTATTTGAAAAGTCCAATACATAACCGGAGACGCTTTTAAATATTTCATCGAACAGTTTAATTTCCTGCTGGGTAAATTTCATATGCTGTGAGCGGCCCTATACGTTTATCTTATCTATCCATCTATCTATTTCATCGTGCTTTCGACAAAGTTCCAAAGCTGTTGCGGTCTGCTTCTGTTTCAGTGATTGGGCATTACCGGTAGACTCCCCAACCGCCCTGCCCGGCCAGCCCTTGGTCGATTTCCCCTTGATGGTTAGGAAACTGAATCGACCCTTTTTGGGTTTCCTAATCATGAACCGTAGGGAGAAAGATCCGCAGGAGGTGGG
>NZ_JBZXDO010000071.1:0-7150 GCF_058725505.1 Serratia sp. A07 | reverse complement strand
TGAGTAGGTTGTGATCTCAGATTACAAACCGGCCAAAATAATTGTCGCGAACCGGCCAGATTAATTGTCGTCAGATACCACAACAGAACAACCGGAGAGGGACAAAGTGATGAGCGACCAGCCAGCTGCGCCAGAGATTATCGAAGACGAGATTATCGACACCGGCACCGAAGAGTTTGCCCACGTGGTGGCCATGATGGTGCTGCTCGAGCCCGGCATGTCCTACACCCATTCGGTGGCCCTCTCTCCCGACTATGGTGCCGGGCAAATCGTCCAGGACGTCAACAGCCTCAAAAAGCGCGCCCGCCGCCTGCTGGTGCCGGCCATGCACGAAGCCGCCAAACGGTCAGGCCAGGTCTATAACATCGAGAGCAGCCTGGTGCTCTACCCGTCAGGTCGCCTGTTCGCCCAGGCCATCGTCACCCGCAGCCGGTAAACCCGCAGCCGGCTTCAGGCTGAAACAACAGAACCGGTGGAATATAGGCGTCTCCTCGATCTGTACACACGAGGAGACGAAGGAAGGTATAAAGATACTGCGCTATGGGATAAACCCTATAGCAAAGGGAAATCCAAGTAGTGAATATCAAGAATAGATAGAAAAGAAACAAAAGCATTAAATCATGATTTAATGAAAAAATGATTACTAACCATGTATTGATCCACTTATACAACAAAGACAGTACCTGAACAATCGAAGGAGACGGCGTAAAATATTCTTGTTCAGTATTTATTATTGACTTAACACGCTAGCCAATAATCTGTATTTCACACCGCCATTGGAACATGAATTCATGATTTCATTAATTCATTTTTTTGCGAAACATATCATATCCGGCCAACAACATATCGGTCATCGTGATGCCTTGCTCAGCAGCGTAAGTTTTCATCTCTTTGTGCTTATTGACAGGGACCTTTATCTGGATGGGTTTAACCTCAGTATCAGGTTGGGCTCCCTTGCCCGTCACATCCAGTGTAGGTTCATTGGAAGGAGGGGGAGCGAGTTTAATGCTATTCTTGGGACCTTTCATTGCAAACCTCTCAAGCTGGCATGACATAATTAAAAAATGAATTCATGATATCATGAGTTAACGATATCATGAACCTCCTCAACCATAGCCTTGGCGGTCGCGTTCAGGGACTTAAATGGCGTTTCATATAAAGCTCGACCAACATCCAGCGCGCTGCCATATCCAGCCTTGAAAGGAATGACGGTATTAAGCACACGGAATCCCCATGCACGTATAGTTTCTTGAGCTTTCAAACCTTCAGCGTCTGAAGGGGATTTGGCCACTGTAAATACGATACGGTCTTTGTTTATCCCTTTTTTAATTAACTCTCTGGCCAGTTCAAGAGAGGGCTCCAGGTCATCAACAGTAGTGCCTGTCGAAACCAGTACCAAGTCAGATTCTACTGCCACATCCAGCGACGTGGTCTCTGCCGCCGGACGTCCGTCAATAATAACGAGATGATACTGATCTTTAATTTTTACTGCTGTCTCTACCCTGCGATACAACCCACAATCAATAGTAGGTAACCCCGCATCCTCACGTCGCTTGCACCACTTAAGCGAGGTCTGTTGTTTCTCATCGATATCCGCCAGATGTGTCTTCCACCCGGCCTCAGTAAAGCCCGCCGCTAATGTTCTGGCTGTTGTGCTTTTAGAACCACCGCCTTTCTGACCAATGCACGATATAATCATGATATCAACCTTTCATTATTTCATGTTAACCATAGTGATATTGGCACAACCAACAAAAAAATGAAAGCATTAAATCATGATTTAATGACCAGTTTATCCAAAACACGCACCACTATAAAAACATGACAACATGAAATCATGATTTTACGCAGGGTAATTCAAAGCCATCGAATACCGGTCGGGTGGGTGCGCAGAATTTCACGCCGAACTTGCAGCAGGGTATATAAAGTGCGTATATGACCCAATTAGAAACGAATTTACGTAAGCGCCCCGTGTAGGACGTAGCGTAAGGATTATTTTACGGTTGAGAGGTTCCAGGGCAGCAGTTCATCCACCCGGTTTGACGGCCAGTCGCTGATTTTTCCCAGCACGTCCCGCAGCCAGCCCTCCGGCTCCACGCCGTTCAGTTTGCAGGTGCCCAACAAGCTGTAGATGATAGCCGCAGCCTCCCCACCTCGGTCTGAACCGAAGAACAGGTAGTTACGTCTGCCCAGCGCCACGCAACGCAAGGCGTTTTCACAGATGTTGTTGTCGATCTCCGCCCGACCGTCACTGCAAAACACGTTCAGCGCGTCCCACTGCTTTAGCATGTAACCGAACGCCTTCGCCTCTCCGCGTGCACCGACAGCGTTTTCAGCTGCGCCTGGATCCAGTCGTACAGTGAATGCATGTAAGCGCCCCATGTAGGACGTCTTCCGGTTTTGACAGGGATGATTAAGGATGGTGTCCACCTATTTTAAGTGGACACCATCTATGACAAAGCCCGATATCCCCCGAGCCAACTACTCCATGGAGTTCAAGTTGGCCATGGTCGAGAAGTCCCTCCAACCGGGCGCCAGCGTCGCACTGCTGGCGCACCCGTTGTCATCGAGAACAAGGTTGTTCCTGTGGTGGTCGAACACCCGCCTGCGTTGCTGCCAGCGGCTTCTTCGGCTCCAGCAACACAGCCAAAACCCGAGCAGGTCTGTGAGGTCGCTATCGGCCGACCTCGCTTCAGTTCGCGAACCAACGTTGCCAGCATTGCCGGCGTAAAATTTCCGCACCTCCTGCCATACGCTGGTCAAACACGGTCTGCTGAAAAAATACCGCAATCCATCGCTGCACCTGGCGTTTGCACTGACCGAGGCCTGGTTGTCGCTCGCCAAGAGACTCAGCGCCGTCCGGGCGGTATGACCTGGGCGTCCCCTGGCGATAAAGTCTACACGGGGTCCATGACGACCGTGTGATAAGCCGGCGCACTGGCGTGCACACGGGCGCTCAATCCGTATTCCGCCATGACCTGGCAAAACCGCGCGGCATCACCGATGACGCGAAACGGGACAGGCTGCAGGTGGCGTCCATCCTGGGCAAAGGCGGTATGCAGCGTCGCTTTTTCCACGTAGAAGCCGTTGTTGTGCTGAGCGGGCGTCGGCGTCGCGCCGGATACCCACTCCTGCGTATCCATCACGTAATTGTCCCAGCCCTGATCTTTCAGGGTTTCGGTCGCATAGGTCAGCCGAAACAGGTCGGACTGCTCCGCCAGCTTGCCGCTGCAGGAGCGCCACAAATAGTCCAGATGCTGCCGCAACTTGCCGGCCAGACCGTATTTTCGGCCACGCTCCAGCATCCATGCGATATCAATCGTCACGCTCCGGGGAAAGCGCTTTTGCTTTTGCGCACTGGCCAGCCAGCGGATAAGAAACAGGTTTTCCGCGTAGGGCGTTGACACAATGCCATCCTGGCGGGCCAGCCCCAGCGCCACCAGGGCGCAGAACGCTAGGTGGCTTAACGCGGTGGTGGTGTCTGTCGGCGCGGCAGAAGGGGTGTTGTCCGGCAAGGTCGTGAGTCTCTCCGCAACGGATTAATGGCGAATTTGCGCCAGCTCATCGGCAGTGAGACCTGTGGCGTTCATTACCGTCGCCAAATCCAGGCCACTGTCGAGCAGCGAGCGGGCGATCTTCCGTGCGGCTTCCTGACGTCCTTCCTGACGTCCTTCCTGACGTCCTTTTTCCATACCGCGCTGTTCACCCAACTGGATACCCTTCTCGATACCTTTTTGTTCAAGCTGTTGTGCGATGGTCATCAGTTCATCCTCATGTTGCGGTACCCGCAGGGCCAGTTCGCGAACAAACGCTTGCGCATTCGCCGACTCCCCTGCCTGGAGCATATAGTGTATCAGCGAAATCACCTGCGGCGAAGAGAGATAGCCGGCCCGCAGAATGGCGGACAGTCGCTCTGCCAGCTCTGCCAGATCGCGCTGGCGAATATGTTTCTGCAGCAGGGTCAGTGCGGCCATGCTGCGGTGGTTCATGATGTCATCGTCGGGAATGACGGTCACATCAACCAGCGGAAACGCCCCGGTGTACAGTTTTTCCGCCAGCGCCGGGTCATCAAACTCGTCCAGCCAGCGGGTAGAGTAGGGATATGGGCTGCGTTTACCGGCATAGAACAGCACCGGGATCACCAGCGGCAATTTTTTATGCCCGGCCTCCAGATGGCGCTGCATGGCGGCTATAGCATAGCGAAACATTCTGGAGGCCATGTGTTTATCCGGCGAGGACTGGTGCTCGATAAGCACGTGCACGTAACCATCCGCGCCGGCGGTAGTTTTCAGGCTGTAAAGCACGTCGCTGAAATACGGGCGCAGGTCATCTTCGACAAAGCTGCCGGACTCCAGCTTCAGCGTGCTCAGATCACAGATAGCCTGCAGCTCTGCCGGCAGGTGCAACTGCATAAAATCCCGAGCGATATCGGGATGCGTCAGAAACTGTTTGAAGGCCAAATCATGCGGCGTTGGGGTCTTTTTCATAGGGCTATCGTAACATGTTCGGCCCCCGGCTCACTATCGCGGCGTTGGGGGTTGTCCGTACCACCGGCAGCGGAGCCAACTGACGATGTCGACGCCGGCGCCGGCGCACGGTTTGTGCTTCCCCTAACCCCTGCGGGGGCCAGTCTCCCCACTATCCCGTGAGGCCTGCCTCTGCGACAATTGCCAACGACCACAAAACAGGAGCTTCACATGGACAAAAAAAACTCATACCAGCACACAGCCTCGATGGCTGCGAAGCTGGAGCAAGGAGGCAATTTTGCGCAGGCCGCCCATTTTTGGCGCACCGCGCAGCATCTGGCGAAAAACGGCGCCAACGAGGACTGGTGCTGGGTCAGGGCTAACCTGTGTGAACGGCGGGGGCAGTGAGAATATGCGTATCCCGGAGCACGTCATTCTATCGGCCCTGCGCAACGGCGGGGTCATCAAGAGTTTTTATCGCCGCGCCGTGCGGGCCCCCCGGCCAGCAGGTTCTGTGCTCGCTGACGGCTACGTGCTGACGTCGCCTGGCGAGCGGGGCGACGTCATGTTGAGCCACGCCGACTTTTTGGCCGTAAAAACGCAACTGGCAGAGGCAGAAGCCTGGGAGCAGGTGGTGGGAAACACCCGTTTCGGTGGCAGCGCCTGGGTGTTGTGTCATCCGTCTGATGATTGAGAAAAGCGCCGCCGCCGCTAAAGTGATAAATGTGACTACCCAGATCGTGCTGCGTAAAATACCGCAGCCACAGCCACGCATCGACGCCCAGATTTCACGTAGCGCAACCGTCATGCTATCGCCCCAATTCGTCTCGCCCCCCTCAGACTATCGGCAGGCACACAGGGCGGGCGCCGACATTCAGTCCATGGCATACGCATAATGCCGGCAGGCGTAGTCAAACAACCGGGCATCGTCCTGCGCATTGCCCATATCAATGCCGGTGTCCATCACGCCCTGGGCAAAGCGGAAAATGTGCTCGTAGGCATATTCCTCTTCCTGACGGCGGCTAGCCCAGTGTCCCTGCTGCTTCCTGAAGGCCGTTCGGGCGCTTTTCAGCACCCGACAGAGCTGCTGGCAGATAAAATAGCTCGCGACGACGTTACGGGCATCGCCCACAAACATGACCTCGCTCTCCGGCCGCATGAAATCATGCCACAGATAGACCTCCAGCGTCCCCAGCATCCGGGAAACGCCCTTCGCCACCATGCCGCCATACCAGTAATACGCGGTCCGGGGAATGGCCAGGCGCCGGCTTTCGGCGACATCGCGCAGCGTCAGTGACAGCAGTTCGGCGTCCGTCAGCGCGAGGAGCAACGAGTCCAGTGCCGTCCGATAATCTATCACTTCGCTGTCGGCGGACAGCGGGGCCAGGTGACGACTGACGAGCCCCGCGATATGTTGCTCGGGCACTGCATTCAGCGTCGCGGACGGCGTCAGTTGCTGGCGCAATTCGTCCCTGTCGACCCAGGTACGCAGCAGGGTCTCCGCCGACAGGCCTTGTGTCGCGGCCAGGGCGCCGATGCGCTCTCTGAGTTCATCGGACAGGATGATCCCCGCTGTCACCGCAGCGTGTTCCGGCACCGTGACCCGGCGGGAAACCGGTTTGTAGATCTCCCCGGTTTCCGGGCGGATCTTCAACCCGGCCTTCAGCCAGCGACTGAGTTCTTGCGGCAGGATCGTCGGGTTATCCTGCAGAAAGCGGGTCTTGTTGCCACGCTCATGGCCATACAGCATCTCGATATAGTCGAGCAGGAGCATAACGTTAATCACCAATGTATTTATAAGCACTTTTGTTTATAACATCCGTTCGGGTGAGGTGTCCAGGTATGCGCCCTGGCGCATGCAGGCGACAATCGTTCCCACAGGGTTCACCAGTCGGTGAGGGTCGCCGGTGACGCGGCGTAGCCGCCCAGGTCTGATAGGTATCGCCTACCCCATCCCTTGCCCTGTAAGACCAGTTCCGCTAAATGCGACGTCTATCTTTGTGTGCGCCGTCGGAGTGGTCACGACAAGGCGTAAGCCGCAGTCGGGGCGTATCTCCGCGTTAGGGGTCCAGTGGAAGAACCCCTGATCGGAAGGCGCGGCGGGGCGTCATCGAACAGCCCGAACTGGGGGTTCTTCGCCGGAACCCTCGAAAATTTTGTCACGTTTGTCACTTTAAGAATAATGCCGGCCTTTGAATGGATTCATACTCTGTTTCCCTGAAAAAGGTAGAAACCAGTCTACCACCATCGGCTATTTGCAACAGTGCCTGTCAGATCAAGTCGCGACTAATACAATTTACGTCTCTTGCTTGTAGCGTGCCAGTGAAATAACTCTGTCTGCGGACGCGATTGTCGATTCTCTGTGTGCAATAATTACGCGAGTGATCTTCATCTGTTTTATTGCCTGATTAACATAGTTTTCGCTTTCTTTATCCAGTGAGCTTGTCGCTTCATCCATAAATAAAATCCCGGGCTTTCGATAAAGTGCACGAGCAATAAAAAGACGTTGCTTTTGTCCGCCAGATAATCCTTCTCCCAGTTCACCGACTAAAGTTTCATAGCCCATGGGCATTTTCATTATCACATTATGGATGTAACTGGCACGGGTATCTCGCGTCAATTATTTTGGCCGGTCGGCGACAATTAAAATGGCCGGTTCACTACGGCGCCAGTGATGCCGCCTC
>NZ_JBZXDO010000070.1:0-7435 GCF_058725505.1 Serratia sp. A07 | reverse complement strand
ATAGGTCGTGGCGATGAAGGGGGAAAGTACTTCGGCTGCGCAGCAGACGAGCTCACGCCGCAGGCGTGCTACCGTTCTGTCACAGCGGATTAGGGACGGCGTTCGCGTTACGCCTGTCATGTCGGCGCCAACCGGCGTCATTGATGATTGTGTTTTTTACGCACATTGCGTTTTTTCCCCAATTTTTATGCGATGCTGTCCTGACCGATCACCGATTTATTCGGCTTCACGGCGCCGGGGCTGACGCGGCACAATAGTGGTCGGAAGTGATGGCCAGTCAGGTTTGGTTGCGATAAGGGGCTTTGCAGGCCGAAAATTGAGCAAGTAGCGGAGAATGAAAAATTGAGTATCATCCCCCTCGAGATGGGACAGATTTCACGTAGCGCGATCAGTCTGCCTGGCGGCTTCGCGCGCGCCGTTCGGCTGCGCGAAATGGCCCTGGCCGCCTCACTGGATGTGCCCCGCTATCTGCTGGCGCCGGAAATTGCGGTGCTGCTCGACTACCTGCCCGATCTGCGCCAGCGCATGCTGATCGAAACCCTGTGGAACACCGGCGCCCGCATCAATGAAGCCCTGGCGCTGACGCCGGGGGATGTGTTCTTCAATGGCGACCTGCCGTTTGTCCGGCTGCGCACGCTGAAGCAACGCGTGCCCCGGCCGCGGCGCCGGCCGACCAAGGAAGAGCAGCAGCGGCGGGAGGCTCCGTTCCGGGCGGTGCCGCTGCCGGATGCGGGGTATGTGCGCCGGCTGCAGGGCTATTTTGCGACATTCAAGTTGCTGACACGCCGGGCGACACCGATGTGGGATGTGGCCAGCCAGGAGACGCCGCGTAACTGGCTGCGGGCGGCGGTTCGCCGGGCCGCCCAGGATGGCGTGACTTTTTCGGTGCGCCCCATCACCCCGCACACGTTCCGCCACAGCTATGCGATGCATCTGCTGATGAATGATGTGCATGTCAAACAGGTCCAGGCACTGATGGGCCACAAGCGCCTGGAAAATACCGAAATCTATACCCGGATCTTCGCCCTGGATGTCACGCCGGATCTGGCCTTCTCTCTGCCCGTTGATGAGGCGCGGGGGCTGCTGGCGCTCCCTTCTCTAAGATAACCCTCTGGTTTTACAATAAATCGCAAATACGATTTTACGTAAAAGCGTATTTGATGATTTCAGTATTGACCTTGCCCGCGCTTATGCATACACTGCAATTGAATCGTAATTGTTAGTTTGCAGAAATACGATTTTACTGAAAATCGTAATAACCCATACCAGGAGTGCCTGATGATTATCTCTGTACTGAACCAGAAAGGGGGAGTTGGCAAAACCACTCTCAGCGTCAATATTGCTGCCCGTCTGGCGGCGGATGGCGCACGCGTATTGCTGCTTGATGCCGATCCTCAGGGCAGCGCCCTGGACTGGGCGGCAGCACGGGAAGATGAGTCCGCTTTCCCGGTGCTGGGGTTGCCGCGCGCCACGCTGCACAAGGATATCGGCAAGTTCACCCAGGATTATGACCACATCATCATCGATGGCCCGCCCCGCGTCACGGATCTGGCCCGTTCCGCCATTATGGCGGCAGACCTGGTGGTGATCCCTGTTCAACCCAGTCCGTATGACGTGTGGGCGGCACAGGAAGTGGTCACGCTGATCCAGGAAGCCAAGATTTATAAAGAAAACCTTAAATCTGTATTTGCGGTTAATCGTAAAATCGTAAATACTGCGATTGGCCGTGATGTCGGCGAGGCGCTGTCGACGTATGAAACACCGGTGTTGCAAGCCACGGTGTCGCAGCGGGTGATCTTCGCTGAAGCGGCGGCGGTCGGTAAAGCCGTGTTCGAGCTAGAGCCGGATTCGGCGGCGTCAAAAGAGATCGGCGCCCTGGTTAACGAGATTTTGGAGCAATAAGTATGAGTGGGAAAAAAGTGACTTTCGGTGCCAAGCCAACCAAACCTGCACCCAGTGCGGATGCCTGGGTGGAAAGCCGCGCTGTCGAAGAAGCGCCACCGCAGCCGGTCGAGAAAATGAAGCGACTCACGATAGATATCCCGGAGAGCCTGCATAAGGCCATCAAGTCTGCCTGTGCCCTGAGGGGCACCAAGATTGCCGATGAGGTGCGAGAGTTGTTGTATAACAAATACGGAAAAGAGTAATTCTGTATTTAATGTTTTACGATTATGCGATTTTAAGATTAAACGCTTTTGCGTTTACGGTGAGACGGTAGGGCAGGCAGGTTACGACTCATCATTGTTCATGGTTAGGAAACTCATTCGCCTCTTTTTGAGTTTCCTAACCATGAATCGGGGCAAGAAAGAGCCGTATGAAGTAGGGCCTTTTTACGGTAATACGAATAAAATGCCAGGTTTGCCGTATTTTTAAGCTAAAACCCTTTTTCAGGCGCACTTATCCAGGGACGGCGTCTGAAGCCATCGTTTTTTAGCCATCCGCTGCAGCCTGTCAGAGAGCAGTTTGGTGGTGTGTTCGCCCGCCATGGCACCTGCAAAACGCAGTCGGCCCTTGCACAGGATGCACTCGGTGCCCAGGAAGCCTTTCATCAGCACCGCGAATCCGGGGCGCTTCGGTTTTTCCCGTACCGACATCGCCAGCGCGTCGTAGACCTTCGGCAACAGCGTGGCCCGCTTGCGGTTGGCCAGAAAACCGTAGTACCGCAACATCTTAAAATGTCGTGCCGGGATGTGGCTGACGTAGCGCTGCAGCATCTCCTCCTGGCTGATTTTCTGGCGTTTATGCTGCTGAGTGCGGTGATCGTAATACTGATGGACCACGGCGCCGCCACGGTAATGCCGGAGCTGAGAGGCTGCCACCGGAGGGCGCTTCAGATAACGGCCTAGGTAATTCACGCTGCGCCAGGCCCCGCGAGTCTTTTTGGCAAAATGAACTTTCCACGCGCGGCGTTATTGGGTATGCAAATAACGGTGCCACCGATCTTCATTACGGATATGACCGAGGCCCGGCAGGCCGCCGGGGTTGATTTGCGTGTAGTTGTCGCGCAGCAGGTAAACCACGGCGTTGCGCCAGATTTGCTCAACCTCTTTCTTTTTGAAGAACAGCTGCCGCCAGGTGCCGCGTTTGATGTCGAGGCCGCCTCGGGTGACGGAGGCGTGGATATGCGGGTGCTGATTCAACTGCCGGCCGTAGGTATGGAGCGCACAGAAGATACCGACTTCGATCCCCTGTTGGCGCGCCCAGCGGAGCATGGCGCGGGTGGCGCAGCGGAACAGATCATTGAGCAGGGGCCAGTTGTTGTTGAAGAAAGGCCACAGCAGGTGCGGCATGGTGAAGGTGATGTGTTGCCAGTCGCAATCGGGCAGGATGTGCTGCTGTTCGGCGATCCACTGCTCGGTGGCCTTGAGGCCACAACTGCTGCAGGCCTTGGACTTGCAGCTCTGGCAGAAAAAGCGGGAATGGGTGCAGTCCGGTGAGGCGCAACAGTAGCGGCGCACGCCCATGGCGCAGGTGCCGCAGGCGAGCATGCGCTCGACGGCGAGTTTGGTCCAGTCGCTGAGGGCGTCGCCGTGTTTGTCGAGATAGCGGCTCCAGCCATCATTATGGTGGAACAGCAGCTTTGCCGGTCGGGGAATATACATGGTGCAGAGTCTACAGGGCGGCAGGGGACAGGAAAAGGACGTCGGCGCCAGCCGGCTCACGCCACAGACGTGCTCATTTTATGCGGGTGTTAACGCTGCGGTGGGGTATGCGCCACCGTGCGAGCTACCGTGGCCGTCAGGCGGCGCCGGCGTTGATGTTGAGGCTGGGGCTAAAAGACGGTTGAGGCAGCAATGCTGCCGTGCTCGTCCCGCAGGGGCGCTACGTTCTGGTATACCCAAAAAGGACGATTGGTGGTGTCGGGAGGTGAATTTTGATTTGCAGTTATTGTGAGCACGGGAAGGATGATTGCGAGCATGAATAGATAAACGCGAGCACAGTGGCAGTTAATGTGAGCATAAGGAGATTTCCATTTGCAGTTAATGTGAGCAAAAAAAGCTGATAAACGCGAGCATGGGCGTTTTCAAACGCGAGCCGCTACAATTACCAGATGACGATTTTACTTGTCTGGCTGCCTCAGGAGTCTCAACCGTCATTTTACCGGCTTGCGGGCATTGTATGTCCTGGGAAAATCCCGGAGCCCTTGCGGAAGTACTATCAAATTTTTGCCAATAGTCAATTACCTCCTACTTGGGTCGGCCTGAGGTCCGGAGATTATTCGCTAAGCTATTTCGGGTAGTTAAAAAACATACTTAGCGTACGTTTCCGTACGATTGGGCTTCAGACCCCTAGAACGGCTGAATGCAGGCCACAGCGTAGCCAGTGTCGCTCGTGAATTTAAAACTTCAAGACAGACAATTATGAGGATTAGAGGCGCAGCAAACAATGGATAAAAAAGCAATGGAATCACAGCCCTGACCATACACGATGGAATGCTTGAACTGTTTGATGTCAGCTACGATGAGCTAAAGATAACCCACTCCAATGAACTTTACCGGCTTAGAAAAAAACCTTCAGTGGCCGGTTGAGATGGGATGTAGCATGCAATGCCGATCTGGAATTTGATGAATATGATAATCCTGGTACACGCTATATTCTTGGTCTGTACAAGGGACAGTTGATCTGCAGTGTGCGCTTTATTGGCCTGGAACAGCCCAATATGATAACTCACTCGTTTCGTGCTTGTTTTGACACAGTTCCGCTTCCCCCCGACGGCATAGAATCCAGCCGATTCTTTGTCGATAAGGATCGGGCACAGCAACTTCTTGGCGGACGATATCCCGTCAGCCAGATCCTGTTTCTAGCCATGATCAACTGGGCTCGCCACAACGACCGCCACGGCATTCACACCATTGTAAGTCACCCAATGCTGACGATACTCAAACGTTCAGGATGGCAGATCAAGACGCTTAAAGAGGCTTTTCTCAGTAAGCGGGAGCGCATCTATCTTGTATTTTTACCGACAGAAGCAGAGGATCAGGAGCAGATAGCTTCAGGGCTCATCAACGGATTCGACTACCCTGCGGAGTCAGTTATTACCTCGCCGTTGCCGCTGTGATAAGCTCCAGCTCGACCCCCAGTCGGATCGCCTGACGGGCGTTACTCACTCCCAGCTTGGAAACAATATTGTTCATGTGAAACTTCACGGTACTTACAGATATCCCAGCGATGGAGGCTATCTCACCATAGGTTTTACCCATGCTGGACCAATACAACACTTCATTCTCCCGCGGGGTAAATATGGGTTTTACCCTATCCATATGATTTTCCCAGCAGGATGCGCTTGCCCCGGCAAGACGATACATCTGTTCATTGATATCGATCAGTAACATCTGCATGACCCAACGCTCAGAGGTGAGTCGTGATTCCAACTCCCCTTGTTCGTTGTTGGCAATGATGACCGATAACAATGCAAGGTTGTTCATATGATCATGCAACACAAAAGTAAAACCGTTGACGATATTGTATTGCTTGGCAAGCGAAAATATCTTGGTGAACTTCAGGTCAGACATCAGTGTAATATTTTCGTCCCATGCAAACGGAGACGTACGTCGAAACGCAGTCAATATCACCGGATCTGTGAGTTGAAAATTATTGGTGCGGTAGAGATCAACCCATTCATCAGGATAAGTGGAAATTATAAGGACGTCTAACGGTTTTTTTTTGCTGACGACCGTATAGGTATATTCCAACTTACCAAATAAGGACAATTTTCTGTCTAAATACTCCCGGAGCGTTTCGGTTATGGTCGGATTTTCATTGAAGACAGAAAACATGAGGTCTCCGTTGCAGTCTCAATTCCTTATTTTCGATATAACCTGCACCTAAGTACAGGTATGCATAAATCTTAAGCACAGCTTACGCAACAAGGATCGTAAGCTAAAATAACCTTTATATATATAAGGTTAAAAAAACTTGACCTTTCGGTCAAGTAGCGAATCCAGCCAACACCATGAACAGTGGCAAGGAAGAACCCCGTATGGTGAGGGTTGACACGGTGTAATACTGAAAAATGCCAGTTTTGCCGTATTTTTAAGCTAAAAATCATTTTTTAGACGCACTTATCCAGAGAAGGGGTTTGAAACCATCGGTTTTTAGCCATCTTCTGCAGCCTGTCAGAAAGCATTTTTGTGGCGTGTTCGCCTGCCATGCCGGCGGCAAAACGCAGCCGGCCCTTGCAAAGGATGCATTGGTACGGGTCGATGCCCAGGAAGGCTTTCTTCAGCACTGCGAAGCCCGGCTTCTGCGGTTTCTCGCGTGGTGTCATCTCCAACGCTTCGTAAACCTTCGGCAGCAGCGTACCGCGTTTACGGTTGGCCAGGAAGCCGTAGTAACGCACCATTTTAAAGTGCCGGGACGGGATGTGGCTGACGTAACGCCACAGCATCTCCTCCTGGCACAGTTTCTGACGCTTGTGCTGCTGGGTGTTGTGGTCGTAGTACTGGTGCACCACTGAACCGCCGCGGTAATGGCGGAGCTGCGACGCGGCCACCGGCGGGCGTTTCAAATAGCGTCCCAGGTATTTCACGCTGCGCCAGGCCCCGCGGGTCTTTTTGGCGAAGTAGACCTTCCAGTGGCGCTGATATTGCGCCTGCAGGTAGCGATGCCACTGCTTCTCATCACGAATGTGGCCAAGGCCAGGCAGGGTGCTGGGGTTAACGCGGTCATGGCTGGCACGCCGCAGGCGGATGACGGCACCGCGCCAGATTTCTTCAACCTGCTGTTTTTTTGAAGAACAAACCGCGGCAGACACCGTGTTTGACATCGAGGCCACCGCGGGTGACGGAGACGTGGATGTGCGGATGCTGATTGAGTTGGCGGCCATACGTGTGCAGGGCACAGAAGATGCCGACCTCGATACCCAGCTTGCGCGCGTACTTGAGAATGGCGCGGGTGGCGCAGCGAAACAGGTCGTTGAGCAGCGACCAGTTGTTATTGAAGAACGGCCACAGCAAGTGAGGCATGGTAAAGGTGATGTGCTGCCAGTCGCAGTCAGGCAGGATGTGCTGCTGTTCGGCGATCCACTGCTCGGTGCCCTTGAGGCCGCAGCTGCTGCAGGCGTTGGATTTGCAGCTCTGGCAGAGAAAGCGTGAGTGCGTGCAGTCAGGCGAACTGCAGCAATAGCGGCGCACGCCCATGGCGCAGGTCCCGCAGGCAAGCGTGCGCTCGACAGAGAGTTTGGTCCAGTCGCTGAGGGTATCGCCGTGTTTGTCGAGATAGCGGCTCCAGCCATCGTTATGCTGGAACAGGCGCTTTGCAGATCGCGGTATGTACATGAAACACAGTATAAAGTGCGTCGATGAAGGTGGAAAGGACTTCGGCTGCGCAGCAGACGAGCTCACGCCGTATGCGTGCTACCGTTCATGGTTAGGAAACTCAATCGCCCCTTTTTGAGTTTCCTAACCATGAATTCAGGAAAAGGATCTCTCCATAT
>NZ_JBZXDO010000069.1:0-7595 GCF_058725505.1 Serratia sp. A07 | reverse complement strand
TATCCGATTGATATGAGTTTTTAGGTAAGAAAGCAGGGAAAGTATAAGTCGTGGCGATGAAGGGGGAAAGTACTTCGGCTGCGCAGCAGACGAGCTCACGCCGCAGGCGTGCTACTGTTCTTGCTATCAATAATGATGTCTTTGATGCCACGAAACGTAACCAAAGTACCATCGATCCGCTGACAGGCGAACTCCCTTACGACGATACCGTCTCTATCGAGCGCGGTGATAAACGTCTGTTACTGACGTACAAGAATTTCAGTGACGCCCTGAACGAGCTTAATCGCCTGGGCGATGTCTGGAAGCAGGGGTCGATGATCCTGGTCTTATCTGACACGACGTTCATCACCTTCGGCGACGTCAACCAGATGACCTCATTCCTGTCCAACTCTAACCGTATCGCCAAAACGGAGTTTATCCGTGAGAAAGAGGGTTTTCATGCGGCCGGCTATGTTCCTCGTGATGCGGCCGGTAATGCTTTAGGCCAATCCGGCGTGACAATTGGCGTGGGTATTGACCTGGGGGGGCGTACCGCTCAATCCATGCTGAATGACGGCGTGCCGCAAAATCTGGTCGATATTTTAACGCCATACCTGGGACTGAAAGGGCAATCCGCGGTCGATAAGTTGAACCAGTCTCCCCTGTCATTGCCCGAATCACAGGCGATGGACATCTCCAATATTTATGTCAACCAATACTCAGCCGGCATGGCCAGCCGTTATTCCTCGGCGGCCGGCAGCCCGTTTAGCGCATTACCACTCAACACGCGTACTGCGATCGTCAGCGTTGCCTATCAGTATGGTCAAAACCTGGCTCAGGCGGCCCCCACGTTCTGGAGCTATGTCACGCAGAAGCAGTGGG
The DNA here is from genome assembly GCF_058725505.1 of Serratia sp. A07. Lineage (NCBI taxonomy): Bacteria > Pseudomonadati > Pseudomonadota > Gammaproteobacteria > Enterobacterales > Yersiniaceae > Serratia > Serratia sp. A07. The sequence continues at coordinate 6,734 of NZ_JBZXDO010000069.1, read as the reverse complement.
CCAATGTGGTTAATGAACTCAACAACTTCGGAGACGCCTATCCGACGCGGAGGCAATCGGAAGCGGCATTGATCCAATCCGATATCAATAGCGGTAAGTTGAAATAAACTGACGCCTGGGAATTATGCCTTTCCAATTCCCAGGCATTTTATTTGGATCACTGCGCCGATGCACACGCTGAATTTTCGGCAATGACCTGAATAACCTTGTAAGTTCCCTGGGGACTTTTCTTCACAACGAGCTCCTGGCTGTTGTTGTAAGTCGGAGGGCCAGGTAACGCCTTGTCGTTAAAGCAAACCGTATAGGTTTCATTCTGTTTGTCTTCATCCAACACTTTCAACGCGTAAATCCAGCTCTTGTCCGAATTAGTTGCAGTTGCCATTCCTTTATCACTGGAAACTGTGATGCTTTTTAACTCAGTTAATGTTGTGCCCTGTTTCAAATGACGCGGCCCCAGAGAGTTGTGAAAGGAGGTCATATCCAGGCGGTTGAGAATTTCAGCGCTTGTGTTGTCGGCCGTTTGAGCGATGGAATAAAAACTGCTGCATAAAACCAGAGTTGCCAGCACTGCTCTTGTTTTCATCCTGCTTGTCCTTTTGAAAGTGATATGACGCTCTGTGATGGTAGCATCACAGATGCCGCATTCCAATGAAAGTGATAATCGCTATCATCAACCAGCGTCCACGTTTTTGTTTATTGAATTGAAATTCTCCGTTTCTCTGAAATCACGCGTTATTTCAGATGCACGACAGGCACGTCTTTCAGTCGTGTGGTCCAGGCCGGCGACAGCCGCTGCCGTTTCATCTTCCAGCCGTCTGCCCGGTCGGGAATGCCCTGCCCGGCAAACCACACCGGCGCCCGGCCGTCCTGATTGAGACTGTCGAGCAGCTGCATCAGCCGATCGCTGTTTTTGCGCGGCGGCGCGTCGTCAAACAGGCCGAACTGCGCCACACGTTCGCTGGTGAAATCGCCCAGCATCACGCCGCAGCGGTGATAGCGGTGGCCGGCGATGAAGATCCGTTCGAGCGCCCGCCGGGCGGCCTGAATGATGTCACGGCTGTCCTGGGTGGGCGTCGCCAAGCGGGTGGTCGCCTGATTGCCGTAATAGGTCTCGCCGGCGGCGAACGGACTGGTCGCCACGAACACCGAGATGTGCCGGCAGAACTGCCGCTCGCCACGCAGCTTTTGTGCCGCGCGCTCGGCATGTGCGCAGACTGCCTGGCTGACGCTGTCCAGCTCGGTGGGCTTGTCGCCGAACGAGCGGGAGCAGACGATCTGCTCCTTCGGCGCCGCAAATTCCTCCAGACCCAGGCAGGCGATGCCGTTCAGCTCGCGCACCGTGCGCTCGAGCACCACCGAGAACTGTCGGCGCGCCGCGGCCGCCGGCATGTCGGCCAGTTGCAGCGCAGTGGTTATGCCCATCGTTGCCAGCCGGCGGGCAATCCGCCGGCCAACGCCCCACACTTCCTCTACCGGCACGTGCGCCATCAGGCGTCGCTGGCGCGCCGGCGAACTCAGGTCGACCACGCCGCCGGTTTTGTGCCAGGTTTTGGCGGCGTAGTTGGCCAGTTTGGCCAGCGTCTTGGTCGGCGCGATCCCGACGCCCACCGTCAGGTGAGTACGGCGCCGCACCTCTTCCCGCAGCCGGCGTCCGAGAGATTCAAGCTGCGCGGCCGGGATACCGGCCAGATCGCAGAAGGCCTCATCGATGGAGTAGATCTCCAGTCGCGGCGTCAGCTGGCCAAGGATGGCCATTACCCGATGCGACATGTCGGCGTAGTAGGCATAATTCGACGAAAACGCCACCACGCCCTGCCGCTCTGCGTCCCGGGCGATTTTGAACCACGGCTCCCCCATCTTGATGCCGCAGGCTTTCGCTTCGCGGCTGCGCGCGACGACGCAGCCGTCATTATTGGACAACACCACCACCGGCCGGCCGCGCAGATCGGGGCGAAAGACGGTTTCGCAGGAGGCGTAGAAGCTGTTGACGTCAACCAGGGCAAACATGCGGGGTTCTCCGGGCTTTGCGGAACGGGCAGATGGCGATAACCGGGCCGGGTTACAGCGTGTGAATGGCATGGCGCACCACGCCGAAGATCACGGCCTCGATGTCGTCACCGAGAGGAATGGGCGCAAAGGCCGGATTGGCCGGCAACAGCATTGGCCGGGGCAGCAGCTGCAGGCGCTTGCAGGTGAACTCGCCGTCGACGGTGGCGATGACGATGTCGCCGTGCTGCGCCCGGTAAAAACATTCCACGACCAGCAGGTCGCCATCGAGGATACCGGCGTCCTGCATCGACTGCCCCTCGGCGAGTACCAGGTAGGTGCTCTCCGGGTGGCGGATGCAGATGTCGTCCAGCGACAGGCGCTGCTCGAGGTAGTCCTGCGCCGGCGACGGGAATCCGCAGGGCACGCCGGCGTCATAGAGGCGTACCAGCATCACACGACCTCCGGCGCGCTCTGCCAGGCATCATCATCCGGGGGCGTGTCCGCATCGGCTGAAGCCGCGGCCGGCAGTGCCGCCTGCAGATAGTGCGTGCGCAGCTGCGCGGTCAATGTGGCCACCAGGTCGGGACGGTCGCGCAGCCAGCCGGTGGCCTTCTCGCGCCCCTGCCCGATTTTCTCCCCCTGATACTCGTACCAGGCGCCTGTCTTGAGGATATATTTGGCGTCGACGGCCAGATCCAGCACTTCGCCCTCGAGAAAGATGCCGGCGCCGAACAGCAGCCGGAACTGCGCCTGGCGGAACGGCGGCGAGACCTTGTTCTTGACCACTTTCACCTTGGTATCCCGCCCGATGATGGTCTCCCCTTCCTTGACGTTGCCGGTGCCGCGCACGTCGAGACGCACCGAGGCGTAGAACTTGAGGGCGTTGCCGCCGGCGGTGGTTTCGGGGTTGCCGAACATCACGCCGATCTTCATGCGCAGCTGGTTGATGAAGATCACCACCGTGCGGGTGGTGTTGATGCTGCCCTTCAGCTTGCGCATCGCCTGGCTCATCATGCGGGCCTGCAGGCCCATCTGGGCGTCGCCGATCTCCCCTTCCAGCTCGTTTTTCGGCACCAGGGCGGCGACGGAATCGACTACCACCACGCCGACGGCGCCGGAGCGTACCAGGGCGTCACAGATTTCCAGCGCCTGCTCGCCGGTGTCGGGCTGGGAGATGAGGAGTTCACCGATATCGACGCCCAGCTGCTGCGCGTAACGCGGATCGAGCGCGTGCTCGGCATCGATAAAGGCGCACTGCAGCCCGGCGCGCTGGGCGCAGGCAATGACCGACAGGGCGACGGTGGTCTTGCCGGACGACTCGGGGCCGTAGATTTCGGTGATGCGGCCGACCGGCAGGCCGCCGCCGAGCGCGATGTCGAGGCCGAGCGAGCCGGTCGGGATACGCTCGACAGCCATGCCATGGTTGTCACCCAGGCGCATGATGGCGCCCTTGCCGAACGCCTTCTCGATGGCGGTGATGGCGCTTTGCAGCGCTTTGGCGCGACTTTCCTGTGTGCCGGCCGAGTCCTGCGGGGTGCGGGTGCGGGTGCGTGATGCGTTGCTCATTTTATGTTCTCCTCTGGTCGGAAACCGAATGCGTTATTATAATTATGCTGTATGTATAACCAGTATAATATAAATCTGAGGGGGAATGACAAGCGATAGGGCGCGACTTTCAGCTATTAGAGGAACAACTCGCTCATTTTGAAGTGGATTTTTTTCTGTCTCTGGGGTTTGAGGGCCAATGGAACGAAAACGTACGTTAAGGAGATAATTCATTGTTTAAGTTGAAATTTAATGCTCTCTAATCTCCTTTCAGAATATCCCCCGCGAGTATGACAGGTTGCAGAAACTGGAGTGGGAACGGACGCGCAGCCGGGATTTACCCACCTTTGTCACTGTGACAGCCGTCGCAGGCGGCTGCTTTTTTGTGTCATGTTTGGCACAGACGAGAATGATTATCATTTGATTGACGGGCTTGAGAGGAGGGTTTAGCATCAAACACTATATATAAATACAGTGTTTGTGTGCAAAATGACAGATATCAAAAAGGAGATTTTATGGAGCATAAATGGGAAGTTAAATACGATCCGTATAATTATAATAACGGGCTGCCACCTGAACCCGGATTATATTGGCAAAACGGATCTTGGAATTGGGAAAATGGAGAGGAAACCCTGACGGTCACTGCAATTCCGATCCCCGGGTTGGATGAAAAAGTCAAAGAATGTCTGGCCAATAATATTTGTTTTATCTGCGGAAAGAAAAATTGCCCATATATAAAAAACGACAAGCATTATCGTGAATTGCTGGATGCCTGTCGTCGAGGCGATGGTGCGAACGCAAAAAGAATATACATGCAGCGGTTTGCGCAATTTCTCCATGTATTCAGCGGGCAACGTAACGAAGGGTTGCAACGGGAACTGGACGCGCAGGCAAGAGCGAAAGCCGAAGCCGAAGCCCGCAAGGCCGAGGAAGCCCGCAAGGCCGAGGAAGCCCGCAAGGCCGAGGAAGCCCGTAAGGCCGAGGAAGCCCGCAAGGCCGAGGAAGCCCGTAAGGCCGAGGAAGCACGTAAGGCCGAGGAAGCACGTAAGGCTTTGTTCGACAAAGCCGGGGTGAAACCCGCTCCCGTGTATACATCGGCGATGGTAGCAGAAGCGAATAAGGCGCTCAAAGCGCCGGGTGCGATGGTGCTGAATCAGACGCCGGGGACGGCGCAGATGGCGTTGGCCGGAGCCGGAGTGTGGACAGCTGCCGGTGATGTGGCAGGCAGTATTACCAACTGGTTCAGTAATGCGCTGTCCAAACTGTCCGTCCCTGCGGTCAGTCCTGGGCTTCTTAAGGCATCGATGGCGACTCTTTGGTTCCATTCAAAACCTGCTGGTCAGGGTAGTGATCAAGTTCCAGGGCGCGACGTTCCTGCGCTGTTTGCGTTTCCGGCGCGGGCTCTGGCGGATGCGAAGGCTATAGAGGCCGGGATGAAAACCGTGAATATGCCGGCGCGTGGGAGTCTGGTGAAGAGCAATGGACAACTGGCGCTGCAGCTGATGAAAACCGGTAACGGCGGTATTCCGGCTGCGGTGCAGGTGCTGACGGGGGTGCGTGATCCGAAAACAGGTCTGGACCGTATTACCGTTCCGGCAATTGCCGGTGCAGGCGTCCCTGCGCGGACCATCCTGATTAACCCGGCTCAGCCGCCCTCAGCGCCGTCAAATACCGGCACTCCACCGCCTCCGGTCCCGGTGACCCCTGTCCATACTGGCACGGAAGTGAAACCGGTGGACACCATCACGGTGACCACGACGCCGGTCGCAGACCACAACGGACTACAGGATTTTATCTACTGGCGACCGGATGCGTCGGGAACGGGTGTGGAGCCGGTGTATGTAGTGCTGAGTGATCCTCTTGACTCGGGGCGATTTACGCGTAAGCAACTGGACAGAAAGTATAAACATGCTGGTGATTTTGGGGTTAGTGACACGAAGAAAAATCGTGAAACGTTGACTAAGTTCAGGGATGCTATTGAGGCGCATTTAGCAGACAAAGAAACCGTAGAGAAAGGGACATACCGAAGAGAGAAAGGGTCTAAAGTGTATTTCAATCCTAAAACTATGCGAGTTGTTGTTCTTAAACCTAATGGTGATTTTTTGTCAGGATGGAAAATCAACCCTGATGCAGAGAACGGTAAAATTTATTTGGAGACCGGTGACTTATGAACAAAATGTCGATAATTGAACTGGCTAAAAATTTCTTGGCCTCAAAAGTTACAGCTATTCAATTTTCTGAGCAAATATGCGTTGAAAGGCGGAAGCTATACGGTGTTAAGGATCAAGATAAAAATGTTCTAAATTGTGGTGAAGAGTTATTCATGGTAGCTGAACGCTTTGAACCTGAAGCTGATAGGGCGGACTATGAACTGGATGAATCTGGCTTAAGAAAGGAAGTAAAAGCTACATTGGAAAAGTTTAAACTTCTTTAACGTCCAGGATTTTCAAGTAATATCTATAGATAACGCCATCCTACAGGATGGCGTTTTTTATGCATGTAATTCGATGGGGGGACACAGGGTCTGACGCCCAGTGGAACGAAAACTCACGTTGAGATATTTTCTGCCGTTGACGCCGCTTTTAACGGCCTCAAACCCCTCTCTCAACTGTTGCGACTTAGCACGATTTCAGAGGGTCTGATCGTTATCTGCCATCCAGCTCCGGCAGACACAAGATGTTGTGTCTAAAGCAGCTGAATAAGGTACAAAATGTTGTGTTTCCAGGCGTGATCGTCACTTGCTGTTGGTGTCATTGTTTGCCAGATTACATTGCTGTAATATGACAAAATGACATGTTTTAGGGGGCGGTGATGACGGGGTTTGAGCTGAAACTATGGCGAACGGGACTGGGATGGACACAGGAACAGGCGTCAAAGGAGTTTGGGATTTCGATGCGTACCTACATCCGCTATGAGCATGCTGATCCGCCGAGGGCGATTGAGTTGGCCATCCAGGCCCTGTCTCTGGCCGCGATGTTGCCGGATATCGACGCACTGCCGGCAGATGCGTTACGACAGCGTGTCAGAACGCTGGCGGTTGACATCCAATCCGGCTAATACAGCCAGCGTCCGGCTTTGGCCGACTCGACCAGCATTCTGATGGTCAGCGGTTTTAGGGGCTGTTCGGGCACCTTTGAACCGAAAAACTCTGGGGCAAAATAGTGGGTGAATTCCATGCCGGCCGGATCGACATGCCATAT
>NZ_JBZXDO010000068.1:0-8980 GCF_058725505.1 Serratia sp. A07 | reverse complement strand
ATACCCATGAAAGTTAAAGCACTTGTACCGATCTTGTTCGGTAGCCGGGTGGTGAATGACGGCGAGTTGTTCGAAACACAGGAGCTTCACGGGCGCGAGCTGATCAAAAAAGGCTATGCCGAGCAGGTGAGTGATGACAATCCTGCAGAGCAGCCAGAGCAGCCAGAGCAGCCAGAGCAGCCAGAGCAGCCAGAGCAGCCAGAGCAGCCAGAGCAGCCAGAGCCAATCAAGAAATCCAAAAAGTAAGGTGAGCCATGTTAGAACTGAAATTGGTGAAAGAGCATTGCCGACTGGAGCCTGATTTCAGTGCGGATGACACCCTGCTAGGCGCCTATATCGGTGCGGCGAAAAAGCATGTGGAGAGGTACACCCGCCGCACGCTTTACGCCAGCGAATCCGACCCCGGTTACGATGCCGACGAAGATCACCTGTTGCTGGAGGACGACGTGCGCACCGCGATGTTACTGCTTATCGGTCATTTGTACGCGAACCGTGAGGCCGTGATAGTTGGCGCGTCGGCATCAAAATTGCCGCTGGCTGTTGAGTCTTTACTCCAACCTTATCGGATTTACGGCTTATGAAATCATTACGCGCAGGTTCGCTGGAGTTTCGCATCAAGCTTCTACGCCCCGTTACGCTTCGCGATAAGCAGACCGGCGCACCGGTCAAATCCTTTGAATTTGTCGCCGAGGTTTGGGCCGATGCGGAGCCGATCTCCAACCGAAAAATTCGCACGGGTGAACAGGGGCAGGTGGTGGAAACCATGCTTTTCACGCTCCGGCCACGGGACGAAATTACCATAGATTGGCAGGTGGTTTTTCAGCAGCGAACCTTTACCGTTCGTGCGCCAGATCGTTCGCAGCGAGATCGGCTGTTAATTACGGCGGAGGCTGATATTCGTCATGATCGAGTATGAAATCAAAGCGGCACTGGAAGCACTAACGAGCCTGCCAGTGTACCCGCTGCTGCTGCCTGACCCGGAACAGGAAGGCGTGACGTATCAGAAGGTCAGCAACCCGAAAGTTGATACCGGGCTAGCCAGCACGGCACTGATTCAGGGGCGTTTTCAGGTCGCACTTTATGTCATCGACGATTACGCGCGCCTGATTGAACTGGATAAGGCTATCTGCGCCGCCTGGGAGAGCATTCAGCATGGGCATATTGGCCGCTGGCCCGTTCATACGGTGACACGCGGCACGATGCAACAGGGGGCAACCACACTCACCAACAACAGCGTTCAGTACCGGCTTGTGCGTGATTACGTCATCTGTTACCCGGAGGACGCCACATGATCAGCATAAACGTTACGGGCCTGGATTCTCTGGAGCGCCAGCTAAAGGCGATGGGGGATGAAGCGGTCAAGGTATTGCGAGATGCCGGACGAGCGGCGCTGGAGCCGGTGCTGGAAGACATGAAACAGCATGCCGGTTTTGATGAGAGTAGCACCGGGCCGCACATGCGGGACGACATAAAAATCCGCAGTACGAGCCGCATGAACGATCCCCGCTATTTGACGGTAATGACATTCAAGGTCGGCCCGAGCAAGAAGCATCACATGAAGGCGCTGGCGCAGGAATTCGGCACGGTTAAGCAGGTTGCCGCACCGTTTATCCGTCCAGCACTCGATTACAACAAAACCCGCGTATTACGCATCCTGGCGGCAGAACTCCGCTACGGCATCGAAAACCGGTAGCGACCGCTGCCACAATCATTAAGTGAGGGACATTATGGCTGATAAAACGTCGCCAGAGTACGCCATGCTTCCGGCTGGCACGGTTGTTAAGTGGGGCGCTGTCGGCGCAGCACCGACGGCCATGAAGGCGCTGGTAAACTGTAAGGCTGTGGGCGAGATGGGGCAGACCGGCAGTTTTGTCGATTGCACGACCCTTATCGACACCACCAAGCAATTTATCTCCGACCTGCCGGAAGGCGCAGAAAAGTCGATCGGGTTTATTGATAACCCGGCAGATGAAAGCTTTGCGGCGTTCCTGACCGCTGCGGACAACCGTGAAACCGTTCAATTTTATGTTGAGCTGCCGAACGGTCGTACCTCCACCTCGATCCTTTCGCTGTCTGGCTGGAAGATGAACGAGATCACCGCCCCGGCGAGTGAAGTCATTCAGATCACGGTGCAGGGTAAGCAGAACAGCAACACCTGGGGAGCTGTGGCCCCAAAGGTGTGATCAGCGTGACTACCCAGCCGAAGAGCGCTGATCTGGCAGTCGGGGGCAATTTGTCCCTGACTGTTGCGGCTACCTCCAGTAACGGCAAGCCCGTTAAATACCAATGGCAGAAAAACGGCACTGTTATCAGCGGTGCAACCTCTGCCACTTATACCAAAAACTCAGTTGTGGCGGCGGATGCAGGCGCTTATCGCGTGGTGTTGTCTGCCGAGCGGTCAGACACTGTCAACAGCGCAACCGCAACCGTAACGATTAAGTAAGGACATGGCATGACCCAGAAGAAAATCAACCTCAAGACCGCGCTGCTTCAACCCATCAATACGGCTGTGCCGCATACGCTGTTTGGCGTACCGGTACATATTCGCCGCCTGACGGTATGTGAACTGATGGATTACGACGAAGGGCTTGGAAAGGCGCAGGCAGAGAGTGACCAAAAGTCAGCAACACTGCTGGGCGCTCAGTTGATCCTCTCTGCACTGGTTGACGAGCAGGGTAAATCAGTACCTGCGTCTGATTTGCCTTCACCAGCGGAACTGCTGGCCGCTCATGATAACGCGGCGTTGTTTGATGCAATCCGCGCTATCCAGAATCACAGCTACGGCACGCTGGAGGAAGCCGAAAAAAACTGACCCACTCACCGTGGCTATGGCTGATCTATCAGTTGGCCGATCGCTTCGGTGAGCCTGACGTCAGAAAAATTGCAGCCCTCCCGGCCTCCATTATCCAGCACTGGGAGGCGTTCTATTCGCTGGTGGATAAGGCAACGTCCGATACTGCTAACCCGCCCCCTGTCAATCTGTCAGCCCCTGTCGCATCTGATGTTGATGAACAGTGTGCTGCCGTTATGCGAGCGCTCATGTAATGGCCGATGTAGCTACTCTGGCGGTAGCGCTGCACCTAAATTCCGCCAGTTTTAAATCTCAAATTGTCGATTCATTCAGAACGGCAGAAACCGCGTCAAAAAACTTCACGGGCAAGGCGCAGCAGGAAAGCCAGAAAACCACCGAAGCACTGACCCAGATAGGCAATCAGGCGAAGCGCACCGGCGGTCAGCTTAACTCGTTGAGTGGTGCGCTCAGCGCCAGCCAGGGCGGCTTCGAAGGGCTGCGAAGTGTGATCAGCGGTCTGGCCGGTGGGAGTAACATCGCGGTCAGCACGCTGGCCAATACGTTAATTCCGACGCTCGATCGCACTTTCATCGGTTTTAAGGGACTGACTAGCGGCTGGGAAGCCCAACGCGAAGCGGCAAAGGCTGCTGCCCTTGAGTTTAACAAGGCGGCGCAGGGCCAGATTGAACAGGCGCAATCTGCACGCCAGCAGGCTCAGGCGCAGTTCGACGCGGCTAAGCGAACCCGTGAACAGGCACAAGCATCCCGCGAGCAGGCGCAGGAAATGGCGCGCTTCTATGCGGCAAAAAATCAGGAAAACCAGCTTTACGGCCTTTCGGTCAGCTACCAGAAAGAGTATGCCGACATTCACCGCAAGGTGCGCGAGGCTGATCTTGCTGAGGTCAGCGCCAAGGAAAAAATGGCGCAGGCATCGAAAGCGGTACTGGCGGCAGATGTTGCCGAAGCCCAGGGAAAAACCAATCTGCTTTCCTCCCTGAACCAAATCAGTGTGGCCAACAAGGAGGTTTCCTTTACAGCGCGCGCGGCAGCGGTCAGCACCAACCTGATGAAAAGTGCGCTGGCCCTGCTGGGTGGCCCGGTTGGCTTAAGCATCATGGCGGCGGTTGCCGGTGCCACGGCATTGTATACCGCGTTCCAAAAAGGGGAGGCAGAGACCAAGGCATATACCGCAGCGCTTCAAAAGTCAGGGCTTCAGGCCATTATGACGGTGAATGATCTGCGCATGCTGACGATGACGCTCGGCGGCACAGAGAATGCGGTTAAGGCTGTCACCAGCGCCGCCGGCGCGGGATTCGGTGGCAATATGCTGTCGGACATAGCTGAAACCGGCACACGGATGAACGAGCTGGGTATGTCATCCGATGATCTTGTTTCGACGCTATCAAGCCTGAGCGGTGAACCTCTCAAGGCAATGGAGGCGTTGACCAATCAGGGCGTTCAGCTCAACACCACGTTTATCGATCATATCGCCACGCTGTCCAGGCAGGGCAAAACCAGTGAAGCGACGGCGTTACTTCAGCAGAAATACCTTGATGATGTGAAAGCCAAAGTCACCGAGCAGGAGAACAGCGTCAGCGGCTTGGCGTCTATCTGGAAGTCGCTGAAAAATGAAGTGGCGTCTGCGTTCGATATCATCGGTCAGGCACACATGAAAACCGGCCAGGCGCAGGCACTGGCGCAGGGCGTTAAGCTGGATATCAGTAACGATACCGCTAACGAGGTGAAGAAAACCAACGAAGAGCTATACAAGCGGCGGCAGCAGGAACAGGAAGCCGCCCGGAAAGAGCTTAAGTTACAGAATGAAGTTTCTGCTGCTATTAAGGCTGGTGCTGATCCTAAAAAGGAACAGGCTCGACTAACGGGGATTGTATCGGCGCAGTTTAAGGCCGGGAAACTGACGGCAGACGAATATGCGCAGGCGTTGAAGGGCATTAACAAGCAGTATGGCACAAAGTCTAAAGGGGCTGCGTATAGCGATAGTGAAGGCGTAAGGCGTCTGCAACAGTTGCAGCAACAATCCTCCGTGCTGCGCGCGCAGGCGCAAGATGCCGACAAACTGACCGAATCGCAGAAAAAGCTGGTGGCCTTCGATCAGGAGATTGCAGGGCTTCAGGGTAAGAAGTTGACCGCCGGTCAAAAAAGCCTGTTGTCCATGCAAGACCAGATCAGGGCGCAATTAACCGAGAATGTGGCGCTGGAAAAGGCAAACCGCGAAAGGGAGATTGGCAAAAAACTGTTGGAACAAACCCGTAGCCTGGTGATGGAAACGGCCTCGAAACAGCAGGAATACGCCAACCGTAACGCGCAGATGACCATGTCCACTGATGCCTACGATCAGATGGTGGCTGAGCAGCAAATCCGGCAGTCGTTCCAGCAACACCGCTTGCAGCTGGATAAGGAAGTGACGGACAAAACGTCCGAGCAGTACATGCAACAGACGGCCATTCTCGCCAGTGAGCAGCAGCGCCAACTGGATATCGTGCGCAATGCCGCGCAGGAAAAAGCGGCTATCGAGGGCGATTACACCGCAGGGCTGAAAAAGGGAATGATGGACTGGTCAGCCAATGCCGGTAACGTTTATGGGCAGGTGAAAGACGCTACCACCCGAACATTTGACGGCATGACCGGTATGCTGACCAACTTCGTCACCATAGGCAAAGCCAGCTTTAACGACTTCGCCAAGTCTGTCCTGACCGATCTCGCCAGCATGATGATCAAGATGGCGATGTTCAACGCGCTTAAAGCCGGAATGAGCTTCTTCGCCCCCTCCGGCAATGACCCAGGGCAAGTACCGATGTTCGCCAACGCCAAAGGCGGCGTTTATTCGTCTCCATCACTGAGCGCATACAGCGGCCAGATCGTCAGCAATCCCACCATGTTTGCTTTCGCTAAGGGCGCAGGCCTAATGGGCGAAGCTGGCCCGGAGGCGATCATGCCGCTCAAACGTGGGGCTGATGGTTCACTGGGTGTGCGGGCTATTGGTATGCCACAACAGGCTGCTGCCGCGCCGAACGTCTACATCACCATTGAAGGCGGCGGTAACGTGAATACCCAGGCCGATCAGGGCTGGGAAGAGTTCGGCAAGCAGATGGGCAACATCGCCGCGCAGGAAAGCCAGAAGGTCATCAACCGGAATCTGAAGCCCGGCCAGCCTATCTGGAAAGCAATCAAGGGGATGTAATGGCCATTAAGACCTTCAACTATCCGGCGCGCGTCAATGCCGCCGGTGATACCCGGTTTCGTATCCGGAAAGCGCAGTTCGGCGATGGTTATATGCAGGTCTCCGGCGACGGCATCAACCCGATCATTCGCTCATGGGATTTGACCTTTATCGGCAAGTACAACTACATCACGCCGATTATCGTCTTTCTTGAAGATCATCAAGGGGTGAAGTCATTCCAATGGACACCTCCTACCAACGTTCCCGGCCTGTACCGCTGCGAGGGCTATAAGCCGGTCGCCATGGGCGGGGACAACTATTCACTGACGGCCACGTTTACCGAGGCCTTCCACGTTTAACCGAGATTAATCATGTTGAATACAGACCTGCAGAAGTTGGAGCCGGGCAATCGCGTTCGTCTTGTTGAAGTGGACGGGACAAAGTTCGGTGCTGATATTCTGCGCTTTCACAGCGATACGCTTCCCTATACGCCGGAAGAACTGGCCGCTGCTGGCGGGGACGAAACGAAACTCCCCGCAAAATCGATCTGGTGGCAGGGCAAGGAGTATGGGCCGTGGCCGTTTTCCGTTGAGGGACTGGAAATATCCTCCGACAGCCAAAGCACAGAACCGAAATTGACGGTCGCCAATATCAACGGCCTGATCACTGCGCTTTGCCTTCAGTTTGAAGATATGGCGCAGGCGAAGGTGCTGATTCACGATACGCTGGTGCATTACCTCGATGCCCGGAATTTCCCTGAAGGGAACACAATGGCTGACCCGGTGCAGGAAAAGCTACAGGTGTTCTACATCGATCGCAAAGCTACGGAAAGCGATGAGGCGGTGGAGTTCGAACTATCCAGCCCGGCAGACCTTCGGGGGCTGCGCATCCCGACCCGCCAAATCCACAGCCTGTGCACTTGGTGTTCGCGTGGATGGTATCGCACCGGTAAGGGCTGCGATTACGCAGGCTCACGATATTTTGACGACAAGGGCAATCCGGTGGATGACCCAAGTAAAGATCGCTGCGGTGGGCTGCTGAGTGATTGCCAAAAACGTTTTGGTGAGACTGAGCCTTTACCGTTCGGCGGCTTCCCTGGTGCAGCCCTGATTAAGCAGTAGGTGGCGTTATGAAAGAGAAAACCATAGCAGCCATTATGGCGCACGCCGAGGCTGAGTATCCGCGCGAGTGCTGCGGCCTCGTGGCGCAGAAATCCCGTGTTGAGCGTTACTTTCCCTGCCGTAACCTGTCGGATAATCCCACCGAACAGTTTCACCTGTCGCCAGAGGATTATGTGACCGCCGCCGAGTGGGGGACGATCACAATGATTGTGCACAGTCACCCGGATGCCACCACGCAGCCGAGCGAACTGGACAAGGCGCAATGTGACGCGATGGAGTTGCCTTGGGTGATTGCCAGCTGGCCAGAGGGGGACTTGCGAACTATCATGCCGCGCGGGGAATTGCCGTTGATTGGTCGCCAGTTCGTGCTGGGTCATACCGACTGCTGGGGGCTGATCATGAGCTATTTCCGGCAGGAGCACGGCATAGCGCTCCAGGATTACCGCGTTGATTATCCGTGGTGGGAACGGGGCGAAAATCTCTACTTGGACAACTGGCACGACTGCGGTTTTCGAGAGTTCGACGGCCCACCGATGCCGGGTGACATGGTGATTATGCAGGTTTCCGCGCCGGTGGCGAACCATGCCGGTATTCTGCTCGAAGACGGCATGCTGTTGCACCACATGTACGGCATGCTTAGTCAGCGGGTGCCTTACGGTGGCTATTGGAAAGAAAGAACGATCAAAATTGTTAGGCTCAGGGCGTTAAGGTACTAATTTATTGTTTCTATGGCATCTGTTAACATATCGGTACTTTTTAGTCCGGATAGGTGTTAGTTAAATGAGAAATATTGGTTTCTTAATATTAGCTGTCGGTGTCATATGGGTGCTCGTAGCTTTAAATATTGATACAAGTGTTGCAACCGGATATGGTGGTAGAGTAAACAACATTGGGTTGATGGCAAATAAACAAAATCAAATTATTATTGGTGGCATTGTCATTGTTTGTGGTTTGATAATCTCTGTGTTTTGCAAGGCTATCCCTTCATATAAAATAGTCAAATGCCCGTTCTGTGCAGAGGATATTAATCGTGATGCTTTAAAGTGCAAACATTGTGGTAGTGATGTTTCAGAACACTTAAGTAAAGGTGAGTTACCAAAAGTTCATGGGCATAGTGCAAATGAACTGGTTATTACTAACTCTGATGGAAAGAAGGTGTTGAATCTGCCTGTGGTTTCAGAAATAGCAATGAAAATGCACCTAGAAATGCCAAATAACAAAGCTCTTTCTGTGATGGTAACTAATGCACCAACAATTAGCACGCTTAAGGAAACTATGGGAAAGCAGATGGGAATAAATTTTGAATCGCATCTGGAGAGTGAGTTGATTAGGATAAAGAGTAAAAAATAATACTTTTCTTCTGTTAGAAAAAAACTCGTTTTTCGAGGTTTTTATTGGAGGTAGTATGGGGTTTTTAGAGGTTCCACTAAGAACTATACGATTTCACGGCCCTATGATTAGTGTGTTCGGTCGCGAATTTAAATATCGGGCGCCAACGGTACCAAAGGCGATCGATGCGATGAAGAATCTGTTACCCGGCTTTGAACGTTACATGCTTGAGGCGCACAAGCGTGGCCTGACATTTTCAGTTTTCGTCGGTAAACGCAATGTCGGGCAGGATGAGCTTGATCTAACCAAAGGGACGGAAGATATTCACCTTGTTCCCGTTGTGATTGGGAGCAAGCGTGCTGGCCTATTCCAAACTATTTTAGGGGTGGCATTAATTGGTGCGGCTATGGCCTTCTCACCCGCTGGGCTTGGTGTTTTTTCGGCAACGGGTGGGTGGGCTTCTATGGCTTATGCAGGTGCAGCAATGGCCCTTGGTGGTGTTGTTCAAATGCTATCCCCTCAAGCAGGCGGACTGCGCATGCGCCAAGACCAGGACAA
>NZ_JBZXDO010000067.1:0-9094 GCF_058725505.1 Serratia sp. A07 | reverse complement strand
TTGTCCTGGTCTTGGCGCATGCGCAGTCCGCCTGCTTGAGGGGATAGCATTTGAACAACACCACCAAGGGCCATTGCAGCGCCACTCATTGCCAACACTCCACCAAACGTACCAGTAGAGCCAAAAGCCGCCCATCCAGCAGGGCCGGTTAGCATCGCGGCCCCAATCAACGCGACACCTAAAATAGTTTGGAATAAGCCAGCGCGCTTACTACCAATCACGACGGGAACAAGGTGAATATCTTCAGACCCTTTGGTGAACGCCAGCTCATCCTGCCCTACATTACGTTTACCGACGAAAATAGAAAATGTCAGGCCGCGTTTGTGTGCTTCAAGCATATAGCGTTCAAAGCCGGGCAGAAGATTTTTCATGGCATCAATAGCTTTTGGTACATTGTGAGCACGATATTCAAATTTTTTTCCAAAGATGCCGACCATTGGGCCATGAAATCGTACTGTTCGCAATGGTACATCAATAAAAGACATAACACCTCGACTTATTATTTTCAAGACCCTATAAGCAAGATTTAATCGCTTTTAAGGTCACTTTTATTCTTCGCTCAGGGAAAAGAATAGACTTTGTCCCCTCCCCATAATAAACAACTTCCGTTCCAGCATTACTTTTAATTAAATCGATAAACTCTAACCCCGCCAATGGAACTAAAGTCACTCCATTTTCTAAAGGTTTGACTGTTGTGTTAATTGCAGGCCCGTTATAAGTTTCACTGTCTAACTTTGGAATTAAACATGTTTCTATTTGCTCCAGAGATTTAGTGGTCGTAAAGGTTTGCGTTGGATTTTTTCTAATATCTGAATAATTCATCGCACACCCCGTCAAACCCAGTGCCACTAACCCAATCATTAAATTTCTCATAACCCTTTTCCTTAAGTTGAAAAGTGGAATGATAGCATCACATCAGTTCTTTGTGGCGCAGCACCTTCACAGTTCGCTCTTTCCAATAGCCACCGTAAGGCACCCGCTGGCTAAGCATGCCGTACATGTGGTGCAACAGCATACCGTCTTCGAGCAGAATACCTGCATGGTTCGCCACCGGCGCGGAAACCTGCATAATCACCATGTCACCCGGCATCGGTGGGCCGTCGAACTCTCGAAAACCGCAGTCGTGCCAGTTGTCCAAGTAGAGATTTTCGCCCCGTTCCCACCACGGATAATCAACGCGGTAATCCTGGAGCGCTATGCCGTGCTCCTGCCGGAAATAGCTCATGATCAGCCCCCAGCAGTCGGTATGACCCAGCACGAACTGGCGACCAATCAACGGCAATTCCCCGCGCGGCATGATAGTTCGCAAGTCCCCCTCTGGCCAGCTGGCAATCGCCCAGGGCAACTCCATCGCGTCACATTGCGCCTTGTCCAGTTCGCTCGGCTGCGTGGTGGCATCCGGGTGACTATGCACAATCATTGTGATCGTCCCCCACTCGGCAGCGGTCACATAATCCTCTGGCGACAGGTGAAACTGTTCGGTGGGATTATCCGCCAGGTTACGGCAGGGAAAGTAACGCTCAACGCGGGATTTCTGCGCCACGATGCCGCAACACTCGCGCGGATACTCAGCCTCGGCGTGCGCCATAATGGCCGCTATGGTTTTCTCTTTCATAACGCCACCTACTGCTTAATCAACGCTGCACCTGGGAAGCCGCCGAACGGTAAAGACTCTGTCTCACCAAAACGTTTTTGGCAATCACTCAGCAGCCCACCGCACCGATCTTTACTTGGGTCATCCACCGGATTTCCCTTGTCGTCAAAGTATCGCGTGCCTGCGTAATCGCAGCCCTTGCCGGTACGATACCATCCACGCGAACACCAGGTGCACAGACTGTGGATTTGGCGGGTCGGGATGCGCAATCCCCGCAGGTCTGCCGGGCTGGAGAGTTCGAACTCCACTGTTTCATCGCTTTCCGTCGCCTTGCGATCGATGTAGAACACCTGTAGCTTTTCCTGCACCGGGTCAGCCGTTGGGTTCCCTTCTGGAAAATTCCGGGCATCAAGGTAATGCACCAGCGTATCGTGGATCAGCACCTTGGCCTGGGCCATATCTTCAAACTGAAGGCAAAGTGCAGTGATCAGGCCGTTGATATTGGCAACCGTCAATTTCGGCTCCGTGCTTTGGCTGTCGGAGGATATTTCCAGCCCCTCAACGGAAAACGGCCACGGCCCGTACTCCTTGCCCTGCCACCATATAGATTTTGCTGGTAGTTTCGTTTCGTCCCCGCCAGCAGCGGCCAGTTCTTCCGCCGTATAGGGGAGCGTGTCGCTGTGAAAGCGCAGAATATCAGCGCCGAACTTTGTCCCGTCCACTTCAACAAGGCGAACGCGGTTGCCCGGCTCCAACTTCTGCAGGTCTGTATTCAGCATGATTAATCTCGGTTAAACGTGGAAGGCCTCGGTAAACGTGGCCGTCAGTGAATAGTTATCGCCGCCCATTGCGACAGGCTTATAGCCTTCGCAGCGATAGAGGCCGGGAACGTTGGTCGGAGGTGTCCATTGGAATGACTTCACCCCTTGATGATCTTCAAGAAAGACGATGATAGACGTGATGTAGCTGTACTTGCCGATAAAGGTCAAATCCCATGAGCGAATGATCGGGTTGATGCCATCACCGGAAACCTGCATATAACCATCACCAAACTGCGCTTTCCTGATACGAAACCGGGTATCACCGGCGGCATTGACGCGCGCCGGATAGTTGAAAGTCTTAATGGCCATTACATCCCCTTGATTGCTTTCCAGATAGGCTGGCCGGGCTTCAGGTTGCGGTTAATGACCTTCTGGCTTTCCTGCGCGGCGATGTTGCCCATCTGCTTGCCGAACTCTTCCCAGCCCTGATCGGCCTGAGTATTCGCATTACCGCCACCATCAATGGTGATGTAGACATTCGGTGCAGCAGCAGCCTGCTGTGGCATACCAATAGCCCGCACACCCAACGAACCGTCCGCCCCCCGTTTGAGCGGCATGATCGCCTCCGGGCCAGCCTCGCCCATCAGGCCAGCGCCCTTGGCGAACGCAAACATAGTGGGGTTGCTGACGATCTGGCCGCTGTATGCACTCAGTGACGGCGACGAATAAACGCCGCCTTTGGCGTTGGCAAACATTGGAACAGCACCTGGATTATTACCACCGCCACCGCCACCGCCACCGCCAAAGCTCATGAACGAAGACAAAATGGTTTTTGTCAGCAAAGCCTGTGCGGCCATTTCTATCAGGTTCTGTACTATCGATTGCGTCAACGATGAGAACAGTCCCACCATGCTGTCTTTAAAGCTCTGCGTACCCGTGAGTAATCCAGTCAGCATATTGGTTGAGCGTTCCCGCATTGTGTCCACCAAACCAATCTGTAACTTATTGATCTGGCTTTGTCCCGCATAAAGACTCATTGCCTGCTTATATTGAGCTTCTGTTGACTCTTGCGTTGCCGCCTGCATCAGCTGTTCATAACGTTGCTTGTCAATATAACCTTGCTGGTAGTACGCCTGATATTGTGCCTGCTGCTGTACAAGTTGGTTGTTCAACTGGACAGAGGGATCTACGTCACCGGAGATATCTTGTCGTGGCACAGAAATAGCGTCAGCCTCTGCTTTCAGGCGTTGGCGAGCCATTTCTTGCTGCAACGTGTTGCGAGCGACAAGATAATCGCGCTCAGTCAGTAGCCTGGCATCATACAATGCCTTCAGTTCGCGACTAGTTTCCTGCTCCTTGCGTACTGCCGCCTGTCCTGGGGCGTACTGTTCTGCCAGCTCCAACCGCTGACGCTGATAATTTTCCGCATTTAATGCCATGACGCGTTGCACGTCGGCTTGACTGGCGCCGGCAGCCTTAGCAGTAGCCACCAATTTTGCCTGCGAATTTCGTTCTTCGAGATCGATCTTCGCAAGGCTGGTTGCATGCGCGACTTCAATTTCCCGGCGCAGCTGCTGATATTGTTTCAGCGCCTGCTGACCCTTTTTATCAACCTTGCCAGGGTCTTCGCCACCCCACGGACTAAGCGGCTTATCACTCAGGCTTTCCGTTTGTGAGGTAATGGTATTGATATCGCTGGCAAGCTGATTAGCGGTGTTGGCTACGCCGGTCTGAACGAGGAAACGGGCCTTGCCGACATTTTCAAGATTATCGCGAGTTTTCTGGATGCCTTGATTAACGGAGTCCAGATCGTTCTCTGCACGGGTTCTCGCAGCCTGCATTTCTTTCTTATTGCCAAACAGATCACCAACCCATCCTTGCTGATTGGTTTGCTCAATCTGTTTGTTCATATACTTCAGCTGATTTTGCAGCTTACTTTGCTCTTCCAACTGGCTTTCAAGCTGATCGCCAAGGTCCAGCTCTTTGACTGCAAGCTGCTTGTCAGACAGCTGCATCAGCGCAGAAGTGGTTTCAATCACGGCTCCCTTTAGGTCTACAGCCGCCTGGCGGGCATTTTTGGCTTGTTGGGTAAAATCAAATAACGCCATCGTGGCCAAGGTGGCAGCGCCAACTGGGCCGCCTATTAACCCCAATGCCCCTTTTGCTAAACCTGTCGCAACAGAAGCCGCTCGAGCAGAAATAGACAAGCGTTTGTTGGCCGCATCCAGTTGGACTTTAGCCACAGTAGCCGCTCGCGTTGCTTCCGTCTCTTCCCGGATCAAGCGGTTGTAGTCAGCGGTATAGCTGACGTTCAGTCCGTACTGCTTAGCCGCTTTTTCCATCGCACGAACGCGACCAAACTCAGCATCATTTTGTTTTAAGGTGGCATTGGCAGCATCAATAGTTTTCTGCGCGATACTTACTTGTGCCAAGGTAGCGGATTTAACCGCTGCCTGCTGTTCTCGCCATGCTCCGATGCTTTCCCGGATACCGGCGGTCAATTTGTTGGTCATTACGGGGATCAGCGTATACATCGCTACACTGGCCACCATATTGAAGTTATCCGCCAGCCCGTTGATCGCCTCCGTTACATTCTGAACACCACTGCGCAGCGGCCCACCGCTCGCTTGCCCAACCTTGATGATCAATCCTTCAAAGGCACTGGTCAGCCCCATCAGGTCGCCGTTCAGGTTGTTGACGCGAGTCGCCGCCTGTTCATGCGCAGTCTGTGTGCCGGTCAGTGATTTGGTCAGGTCATCCAGCTTGCTGCGGTTACTCACAAGGATTGAGGCGGCGTTAATGTTCTCGAGGCCGAACAATTTGACCGCCTGCGCCGTAGAGAGGTTTTTCTTCGACAGGTTTTCCAGCGCGGTGCTTAGCCCCACAACGGAAGGTTTGAGCGTTTTATCCGTGCCTTTTTCAAGGTTAAGGATAACGTTGCGCAACCCGGTTCCTGCCTCACCCCCTTTAATTTCACGCTCTGCCAACACCTGGATTGCTGCGTTCAGTTGCTCAAAGCCGATACCGGCCTGCGCCGCTGCCACACCGCCATTCTTTATCGCTGCGGCCGTATCAGCGATCTCTGATGAGCCGTACTTGGCACCGGCGGCCAAAACGTTAATGTAGCGGTCTGCCTGGTTAGCACTGGCGCCAAATTGGTTCAGCGAGAGGGCCAACGTCTTCGTCGCATCCGGCAACGTTGTCCCTGCCGCCTGAGCCAAAATCAACGCGCTGTGGGTGGCGGTGGTCAGCCCGTCGGCTGTATTCAGCAACTCCGGCTTGGCGCTGGCCATAAGTTTCAGCGCCTCCGCTGCCTGGCTGGCACTGTACTCCGTGGTACGACCCATTTGCTGGGCTGCATCGTCCAATTGTTTCAGCTGAGCACCTGTAGCACCGGTGATAGCGGAAAGGTCAGACAGCGCCTGACCATACTGCCGGGTTGTCGTGATAATGCTCCCCAGCGAGAAGCCTAACCCTGCTACGCCAGCCAAACCCGCCAGCGTCCCTTTAAGGCTGCTGACCGTTTGGCCGACACGCTGATAGGCCTCATCGGTCTTTTTCGCATCCTGCTGGGCTTGACGGTTAAACCTTCCGGATTGATCGCCGGCGGTGCGGTAAGCAGCCACCAGCTTGTTTCTAAAATTGGCGTCATTCAGGTACAACCCGACCGCCAACGATGCTACATCAGCCATTTCCAAGCACTCGCATAACGTCAGCACACTGCGCATCTATCAAACTTTGCGTAGGCTGAACGGGTTGATGAACAGAAACATCCTCAGCAGCATCGGCAGTAATTCCCTGCAGCTTGAAGTATGCCCGCCAGTAATTCAGGATTTGCGCCGGCAACGCGGCTATTTTTCGCGGATCAGACTCACCCCAGCGGTCTGCCAACTGGAAAATCAGCATCAGCCAGGGTGAGTCAGTCAGTTTTTTTCCGCTTCTTCCAGCGAGCCTACGGCGTGACGCTTGACGGTGCTGATCGCCTCGACCAGTGTCGGGTTATCATGTGCAGCAAGCAGATCATCCACGCTAGGCAATGCATTTGCAGGAATACGTTTGCCGTCTGGCGTCATAAAGCAGGACAGCAGCAATTCAACGTTGAGCCGCGCGGCCTTATTCATATCCCCGGCTTCGATAGCATCTTTCATGCCATCCTCATTATCCTGCAGTTCTGAGGCCTTCAGGCGGCGGATAAAGGTTTTGGTGCCAAACATTGGCACTTCTGTCACGTGGTCGTCAGATTTCAAAAGAGCGGCCTTGAGCGCCTTCAGATCATATTTCTCGGACATTGATATTCCTTATTTAACAGTTACGGTTGCGGTAGCGCTGTTGATGGTGTCTGACCGCTCGGCAGACAACACCACGCGATAAGCGCCAGCATCCGCCGCCACAACCGAGTTTTTGGTATAGGTGGCAGAGATTGCGCCGCTGATATCAGTGCCGTTTTTCTGCCATTGGTATTTAACGGGCTTGCCGTTACTGGAGGTAGCCGCAACAGTCAGGGACAAATTGCCCCCGACAGCCAGATCAGCGCTCTTCGGCTGGGTAGTCACGCTGATCACACCTTTGGGGCTACAGCTCCCCAGGTGTTGTTGTTCTGCTTACCTTGCACCGTGATCTGAATAACTTCACTCGCCGGAGCGGTGATTTCGTTCATCTTCCAACCGGACAGCGAAAGGATCGAGGTGGAAGTGCGACCGTTAGGCAGCTCAACATAGAACTGAACGGTTTCACGGTTGTCCGCTGCGGTCAGGAACGCCGCAAAATCGGTATTGGATGGATCGTCGATAAACCCGATCGACTTCTCCGCGCCTTCCGGCAGGTCGGAGATAAATTGCTTGGTGGTGTCGATAAGGGTCGTGCAATCGACAAAACTGCCGGTCTGCCCCATCTCGCCCACCGCCTTACAGTTAGTCAGTGCTTTCATGGCCGTCGGTGCTGCGCCAACAGCACCCCACTTAACGATAGTGCCGGCCGGCAGCATGGCATATTCTGGCGAAGTTTTATCAGCCATAATTCCTCTCTCAATGATTGTGGCAGCGGTCGCTACCGGTTTTCGATGCCATAGCGGACGTTAGCCGCCAGGATGCGTAATACGCGGGTTTTGTTGTAATCCAGTGCCGGACGAATGAATGGTGAGGCAACCTGCTTAACCGTGCCGAATTCCTGCGCCAGCGCCTTCATATGGTGCAACTTGCTTGGGCCTACGCGTAGAGTCACTTGCGACCGTCCGCGTGTAGTTGAACGAATAGATATGCTGTCGCGCATGTGTGGGCCGCTGGCGGTGTCGTCATAACCTGCATGCTGCTGCATATCTTCCAATACAGGCTCCAAAGCGGCTCGACCTGCATCACGCAGAATTTTTGTAGACACGTCACGCCCCAGGGCTTCCAACTGGCGGCCCAATTCGTCCATACCCGTTACACCTATGCTGATCATGTGGCGTCCTCCGGGTAACAGATGACGTAATCACGCACCAGCCGGTACTGAACGCTGTTATTGGTGAGGGTGGTTGCCCCCTGTTGCATCGTGCCGCGTGTCACCGTCTGAACGGGCCAGCGGCCAATATGCCCATGCCGAATGCTCTCCCAGGCGGCGCAGATAGCCTTATCCAGTTCAATGAGGCGCGCGTAATCGTCGATGACATAAAGTGCGACCTGAAAACGCCCCTGAATCAGTGCCGTGCTGGCTAGCCCGGTATCAACTTTCGGGTTGCTGACCTTCTGATACGTCACGCCTTCCTGTTCCGGGTCAGGCAGCAGCAGCGGGTACACTGGCAGGCTCGTTAGTGCTTCCAGTGCCGCTTTGATTTCATACTCGATCATGACGAATATCAGCCTCCGCCGTAATTAACAGCCGATCTCGCTGCGAACGATCTGGCGCACGAACGGTAAAGGTTCGCTGCTGAAAGACCACCTGCCAATCAACGGTAACTTCTTCCCGTGGCCGCAGCGTGAACAACATGGTTTCCACCACCTGCCCCTGCTCACCCGTGCGAATTTTTCGGTTGGAGATCGGCTCCGCATCCGCCCAAACCTCAGCGACGAACTCAAAGGATTTGACCGGTGCGCCGGTCTGCTTATCGCGAAGCATAACGGGACGTAGAAGCTTGATGCGAAACTCCAGCGAACCTGCGCGTAATGATTTCATAAGCCGTAAATCCGATAGGGTTGGAGTAAAGACTCAACAGCCAGCGGCAATTTTGATGCCGACGCGCCAACAATTGCAGCCTCGCGGTTCGCGTACCAATGCCCGATACAAAGCAGCATTGCCGTGCGCACATCATCATCCACCAACAGGTGATCTTCGTCGGTATCGTATCCGGGGTCGGATTCGCTGGCGTAAAGGGTGCGGCGGGTATACATCTCAACATGTTTTTTCGCCGCACCGATATAGACACCGATTAGGGTGTCATCCGCACTGAAATCAGGCTCCAGTCGGCAATGCTCTTTCACCAATTTCAGTTCTAACATGGCTCACCTTACTTTTTGGATTTCTTGGCCGCTTCTGGCTGCTGCTCCTGCTGCTCCTGCTGCTCCTGCTGCTCCTGCTGCTCCTGCTGCTCCTGCTGCTCCTGCTGCTCCTGCTGCTCTGCAGAATTGTCATCACTCACCTGCTCGGCATAGCCTTTTTTGACCAGCTCGCGCCCGTGAAGCTCCTGCGTTTCGAACAACTCGCCGTCATTCACCACCCGGCTACCGAACAAGATCGGTACAAGTGCTTTAACTTTCATGGGTAT
>NZ_JBZXDO010000066.1:0-9526 GCF_058725505.1 Serratia sp. A07 | reverse complement strand
GGTGTTGAAGTCAATATTCTGTCGCTGATTTGCATCGGTGGGTTACTGGCGGTGCTGTTTGTCTGGGCGGCCTGGGCTTTGGTTGATGTTTACCAGGGCTGGAGCAACGAAATAGTACGCAATGGGGCGTTGGTTCACTTCGTCATCAAAACCGTGCTGTTGCTGGTTGTTTCAATCTGGATGTTTGCCAGCTGACCTGTAAGAGGCGCAAGAGGCGCTGGACCGTATTTCACGATGTTATTTTCACACACCCATAAGGAATTTTTTATGAATGCTGCAGTTCGTCTTTTCCGTCAACTCTGCGCGCGTGCCGCGGTAGCCACTTCCCTGGCGTATGTCACCAGCCAGCCGGTGCAGGCGGCTCTGCCGTCGGTTGAGCCCCCGTCCTCCGGTGGTGGCGGTAGTCTGATGGATACCATCAAAGGCTATTTCCAGGACGGGATCGTTATTATCGGTCTGGTCGCCGCTGCGGTGGCTTTCCTGATTGTCGCCAACGCTGCGATCCATACCTTTGCCGAGGTCCGTGATCAGAAGGCGACCTGGGCCAAGTTCGGCGCCATCGTGCTGGTTGGTGTGGTGCTGCTGGTCACCGTTATTTGGCTGGTTGGCAAGTCCGCCGAAATCCTGTTCTAAGGTGGCCGGCCATGCAGACTATCCGATTCTTACCTGACCGTCTTAACGCAGAGCCAGTCGTCTTCCGGGGGTTCACCACCCCGGAGATGGGACTGGCGGCGTTGGCGGGCGTAGGGCTGGGTCTGCTCGTGTCGTTGCCGTTTCTTCCCCTTGCCGGTTGGGTCGTGATACCCACCGGCATGCTGGTGACGCCGCTTCTCGTCATCTGGTTTGGAGGCAGCCGGCTGACGCGCCTTAAGCGCGGTAAACCGGAGAATTATATCTGGCAGCGCCTCGAGGCGCGTAAACGTCGCATGGGGTGGGGGGATCCCACCCTGATTATCGACAAACAGGGCTGGTCGTTGCGTCGCAGCCGCGTTGTTAAGAGGTCCACATGAGCCGTTTCAGACATGCGGTTAAAAACCGCGATCAGCATATTCTCACGTTGCGTGTTGCCTGTGGCGTGCTGGTCGTTTTCCTTCTGGTAGCCAGCATCGGCTGGATGCGGGCGCCAGACAATTTGACCATCCATAACCCGCCAGACCTGCGCAGCGGCTCTACCCGCGCCTGGTGGGAGGTACCACCGTCCACGGTCTACAGCTTCGGTTTTTATATCTTCCAGCAACTCAATGCCTGGCCTAAGAACGGTGATGTCGATTACCCGGCCAAAATTGCCGCGCTGTCTCCTTATCTGACCGACTCCTGCGCACGTTTCCTGAAGGCGGACGCCAAAAAGCGTAGCGAAAGCGGTGAACTTGCCGGCAGGACGCGCGTGGTATTCGAAATCCCTGAGCATGGTTACAACGGCCGTTATAACCAGAGCCCGGTGACGGTCAAAGGCCGTGATAACTGGGTGGTACGCCTTGATCTGGTGGCGGACGAGTCCTTTGCCGGCGAACCGGTGAAACGCGCACTGACACGTTACCCGCTGAAAGTGGTGCGCGCAGAAGGGGATCCGGAACGTAATGAGTTTGGTCTGGCACTGGATTGTTACGACAGCATGCCACAGCGTCTGGCTGCGGCGCCGGCGGAACCCGCGCCTGAGAAAAAAGGAGTATTCCAATGATGAAAGCACGTGTTCTGGCGCTTTCCCTGAGTGTACTTCCCCTGGCGGCGACGTTTATCGTGCCGGTTACGCAGGCGGAAGAGCTGATGAAATGGGAGCGTATCCCGTTGCAAATCCCGCTGGCCGTCGGCAAGGAGCGGGTGTTGTTTGCCGATAAAAATGTCCGCGTCGGCTTCCCGCCGGCGCTGAACGGTAAGCTGCGAGTGCAAAGCAGTGGCGGTGCGGTTTATCTGAAAGCGGATGCCGCTTTCCCGCCAACGCGTCTGCAGCTGCAGGACGTGGAAAACGGGGAGGTTATTCTCCTTGATGTGACGGCATCGGACAAAGGCTCGGCCGAACCGGTGCGTATTGTCTACAGCGGTGACGTGACCTCAGTTAGCAGCAGTGACGCGTCAGCTGCTTCAGGGGGAAACAACGCGGCGCCTGGGGCGGATAACGGTACCCAGGCGAAGCGTAAAAAAGTCAAATACAACGCGCCGCTGCCGGTTGTCCTGACGCGTTACGCAGCACAAAGCCTGTACGGCCCGGTGCGTACGGTTGAAGCGGTGCCCGGCATTCATCCGGTCAACCCGCACTTGCCGAAACGTATCACCACACTGTACCCGTCAGAGCCGGTGACCATCACGCCGCTGGGCGGCTGGGGTATTGGCAGTCGCAACGTGGTGGCGCTGAAAGTGCAGAACACCGCCAGCCGCAAAATCACGCTCGATCCCCGGGTACTGCAGGGGCAGTTTGTGACGGCGACGTTCCAGCACCGCTATCTTGGCCCGGTGGGGACTCCGGAAGACACCACCACGCTGTACCTGGTTACCGCCGGTCGCCCGGACGGGGCGTTTGTCGCGGAACCATCGGCGGTTCGCAAAGCCGTAAAAGCGGTGAAGAAGGGGGCTAATCATGGCTGAGGTGAAATCCAACATGCTGCCGAAGGTCATTGTGTTCGGCGTGCTGGCCACCGCGATCATCGTCGGGCTTAAGGCCTGCAGCGGCGGTAAAGCACAGGAGGAGACTCAGCAGGCGCATAACGTGCTGGCCAGCATGTCGCCGGAAGAGCTGCGGGCGCTGGGTGTAGAGGGGGATACTCCAGAAGATACGCTGCGTACCCTGGTGGGCACCCTACGTACTACCCGAACCCAGCAGGCCGAGTTGCAGAAAAACATTGATAAAGTGCTGAAAGAAAACGAAGAACTTCGCAAGCGCAATACCAATGTGTCCGGTCAGGTCAATGAGGCCGTGGCCGGCTTCCAAAAACAAGCACAGCAGCGCCAGCAGCAGCTTCAGCAAGAGCAGCAAACGCTGATGGGAAAAATCCAGACGCTGACCGAGCAGTTGAGTGCGAACAAGGACAAGGCAAAAAGCGACAGTGATATTCCGCTGGGGCTGGGACTGGATGGCTTGGGTGCCGGGGACGGTGGGGCCGCTCCTGGTCAGGATGGCTTGATGTGGGTCGGTCCGAAAGACATGAAAGAACCCGACCCGCGTAATCCGAACAGCGTCAAAGACGGCCCGCAGTTCCCGACGTCGTTCCTGTCGGACAATGCGATCACACGCCAAAAAGCTGCCTATGAGCAGCAGGTTAAAGGACATACCAATGAAAAAGGGGCGGAGGAGAACGCCGAGCCGGTGTTTACCCTGCCTGAGAATTCCACCCTGGTGGGCAGCCGCGCCATGACGGCGCTGCTGGGCCGCGTGCCGATCAACGGCACGGTGACTGACCCGTACCCGTTCAAGCTGATGATTGGCAAAGACAACCTGACGGCGAACGGCATCGAGTTGCCGGACGTCGAGGGTGCGATTGTCTCGGGGACCGCCAGCGGGGACTGGACGTTGTCGTGCGTGCGCGGCCAGGTCAACAGCATCACCTTCGTGATTGCGGACGGGACGGTCCGCACCCTGCCAAAACCCAACACCAACATGAATGCCAACGGCAGTAACAATAATGCCGGCAGTAATGCGAAGGAGGTCAGCACCACCGCCGGCATCGGCTGGATCTCCGATGACAACGGTATCCCGTGCATCGGTGGAGAGCGTAAGTCCAATGCCTCGACCTATCTGCCGACGATCGCCGCCTTGTCGGCCGCCAGCGCCGCCGGGGAAGGGATCAGTCAGGGGCAATACACCACGCAAAACAATGTGAATGGCATCACCTCGACCATGACCGGTAATGCCGGCCAGGCCGTGCTAGGCAAGGCGCTGTCAGGCGGGATGAAAGAGACCGCCGACTGGGTGCGTGAGCGCTACGGCATGATGTTCGACGCCGTGTACGTTCCGCCGGGCCAGAAGCTGGCCGTGCACATTACTCGCCAGCTGGCGATCGACTTTGAGACCAAAGGGCGCAAGGTGCGTTACGACGACTTCAGCCTGCCTGGCGAAGACGGCAAAACCGGCGGGCTGGATTAACGCGTCATTCGGAGGAGAAAAGGCATGCTGTGGCGTCAATGCGAAAGGATGAATCGCCCACAGGGTTGGGCGCTGGTTTTGCTGTCCTGCTGCGCGTTTTGGCTGGGTGTGCTGCTCCCGCTGTGTTTGCTTATAAGAGAATGATAATCATGCGGAAAAATCTGTTTAATCGAGTTATGGCGATCACTGTCATTGTCAGCGTCATGGCGTTGGCCGGCTGTTCGACGTCGAAAGAGGAAATGCTGCCACCGGGGGACAGCTCGATGCTGGAATTGTGGCAGGGTGAGGATGGCGGCGGAACGGCGCGCAATGCGGTGGCAGCGCGCGACAGCCTGCGCCGGCCGCTCACCGAGAGCGAAAGCCAGGCAACAGCCGCGAGCGATCGCAGCTACAGCCGCACGCAGGAAAGCGAAATCAGCCAGCAGTTCCCGCGCCTGCCGAATCCCGATCTTGTGATGTACGTGTTCCCGCACCTGGCGGGTGGCAACGCGCCGGTGCCGGGGTACAGCACCGTGTTTCCCTTCTACAGCCAGGTGCAGTATGCGATGCCGGGTGAACGGACGGAGGCCTACTGATGCGGTTTTCCCTGTTTGATAAAAAGCGCCTGACGCGTAAAAAGTCGGCGGCTGCTGCCCAGGACGCACTGAACGTGACCGAGGACGGTGTGCCACTGTCTGTCGACGGCCGTGAGCCATTACGGCGCCAGGGCAAGATGACGGTAAAGGATGAGCAGCAGGTGTATCACGCCAATCCGTCCATCGTTGATTACCTGCCCTGGGCGGAGTTTCTCGACCGTGAGCAGTGTATCTTGCTCGATGACGGCATATCTGTCGGCGCTGTGTTTGACATCACGCCGGTGGCGACCGAAGGGCGGACGGACGATCGCCTGGAGCAGATGCGTGACACGGTGGAGGATGCTCTGCAGGACTCGTTTGACGAACATGATGAAAACCCCTGGATCGTGCAGTTCTTCTGCCAGGACGAGAACAATGTCGAGGCGTATATCGACAGGCTGCGACAGTATGTCAAACCCCACGCGCAGGGCAGTGCGTTTACTGAAGACTGGCTGAAAGAGACCGAGCGCCATCTGCGCGGGATTGCCCGTCCGGAAGGCCTGTTCAAAGATACGCTGATAACAGACCAGCCGTGGCGTGGGCAGCAGCGACGGACCCGCATGGTGGTCTATCGCTGGATTGGTAAGAGCAATCATGATCCGATGCCACCGATTGCCATGCTGAATCAGACCTGTGAGCGCGTGACCGGTGCCCTGGCCGGTGCCGGCGTTGCCTGCGTGCGCCAGAACGGGGCGCAGGTCCATGACTGGTTGCTGCGTCATTTTAACCCCAGCCCGGAGTGGGTGGATAAAGAGACGCTGTACCGCGATGCCGCCTATTTTGACAGCCGTGTCACGCCGGAAGGTGCGATGCCGGTGCAGAATGATTTTGCCGAAACCCTGCTGTTCACCCCGCCCGTATCCGATCCTGATCACGGCGTATGGTGGTTCGATACCCAGGCGCATTGCGCCATTCCGGTCGAGAAACTGCGCCGTCCGCCGGAGCCGGGCACAATCACAGGTGAAATGAAACGCGGAGAAAAGAAAATCAATGCGCTGATGGATCTGTTCCCGGAGGGGACGATGGTGTGCATGACGATTGTGGTGCAGCCTCAAGACACGCTGGAGAATGACTTCAATCGACTGGCCAAAAATGCCGTCGGTGAAAATACTGAATCTGGCCGCGTGCGCCAGGACGTGGCGCAGGTGAAAGAGTACTTGGGCAATCGCCACAAACTGTACCGTGCCGGTATCACCTTCCTGCTGCGTGCCGACGATCTGACCACGCTTAATCACAAACGTGTCGAGCTCACCAACGTGTTGCTTGGCGCCGGCCTGCAGCCGGTTCGTCCGGAATTTGATGTGGCGCCGCTCAATACCTACCTGCGGGCTTTGCCGATGTGTTTTAACCCGGAGACGGACAAGAAACACTGGTACACCCGCCTGACCTGGGTACAGCATCTGGCCGGCCTGTTACCGGTGACCGGCCGCGAAACCGGGACCGGTCACCCCGGCATGAGCTTCTTCAACCGCGGTGGGGATACGCTGACGTTTGATCCGCTCAACAAGCACGACCGGAGTCAGAATGCGCACATGCTGTATTTTGGTCCGACCGGCGCGGGGAAATCGGCGACGTTGTGTGCGACCCTGTCGCAGCTGATGGCAATACACCGGCCGCGACTGTTTATTGCCGAAGCGGGGAACTCGTTCGGACTGCTGGCCGATTATTTCGAAAGCCTGGGGCTCAGTGTCAACAAGGTGAGTATCAAACCGGGCAGTGGCGTCTCGCTGCCGCCGTTCTCCTACGCGCATAAACTCGTCGACGATGCGTTAACCTCGCTGGCCCTGGATGAAAATGACCTGCCGGACATCGATTCCGATGACGACGAGGATGAAGATAAGCGCGATTACCTGGGAGAAATGGAAATCTCGGCGCGCATGATGATCACCGGCGGCGATGCGAAGGAAGAACATGAACTGAAACGCGCCGACCGCGCGATGATCCGCGAGGCGTTGCTGATGGCAGCGCGGCAGACCCATGAGGAAGGACGGCAGATGTTGCCGGCAGACCTGCAGAAGGCACTGTACGCCATATCCAAAGACGAAGGGAGTGATATCCGTAACGTCCAGCGCCGGGCCAAAGCGGCCGAAATGGCGGAGTCGCTCGGGATGTTTACCCAGGCAGGCAGTTTTGAAGCAGAGCTGTTTAACCGTGAGGGCAGCCTGTGGCCAGAGGCGGATGTGACCCTGATTGACCTTGGGCATCTGGCACGTGAGGGCTATGAGGCGCAGATGGCGCTGACGATGGTGAGCCTGACCAACACCATCAACAACATTGCCGAACGGGACCAGTACTCGGAGCGGGATATCGTGTTCGCGGTGGATGAGGCGCACATCGTGACGGTGAACCCGCTGCTGGCGCCGTACATGACCAAAATCGTCAAAATGTGGCGTAAGCTCGGCGCCTGGCTGTGGCTGGCCACGCAGAACCTGAAAGACTTCCCGGATATTGCCGAGAAAATGTTGAATATGGCGGAGTGGTGGGTTTGTCTGACGATGCCGCCGGAGGAGGTCAACGACATTGCGCGCTTCAAGGCGCTGACCGAGGAGCAAAAGGCGGTGCTGCTGTCGGCCAGCAAACTCTCCGGCTGTTATACCGAAGGTGTGGTGCTGTCGAAAAAACTCGAGGCGCTGTTCCGTGCAGTACCGCCGAGCCTGTACCTGGCGCTGGGGATGACCGAAAAAGAAGAGAAGGCCGAACGCCGCGCGCTGATGCAGGAATTTGGCTGCAGCGAGCTCGAGGCGGCGCGCAAGGTGGCGCAAAAGCTTGACCGCCTGCGCGGCCTGGCGGCTAACGGGGAGGCAGCGGTAGCATGATGACCCTGAAATACCCTGAACCGGTTGTTCGTTCTCAAGACCAGGTCATTAGAGAACCGGCGTTGTTTACCCTTCCCCCGCAGGGGGTAGCTACCCTGAGCGCAACAGATGCGCTGGGACTCGACACGTTCTGTACGGCTATTCGGGCTCGGTTGTCAGGGCCAGTTCGACTTACCGCTCATCCACATCGCATCGGGAGTCGTACCAGCGTAGCATTGCATCTTGAGGGGCACCTGGGGCGTTGCATCGATGTTCTTATCACCGTGGCCGGTAACACGCTGTGGCCTCAGTCGGACGAATACCGGCATCCACGCTGGTATGTCACAGTGCCGGATGCGGCCGATGTGGTGTATCTGTTGCTCCACCTGAGCGAGCTGTGTGAGCGATTTAGGGTTAACTGATAACACAGTAGAAGTTAACGAACACTTCATACTATCTGGTATCTGAGCCAATTTTTGAGAGTATGTTTTCACTAGATCACCGGCCTTCTGGCCGGTTTTTTTTTATCCGGATAGCGGTATACTATTCGGTATTACAGGAGGAGATGACGTGGCGATAACTGAAGAAGCATTATCGAAGTCAGGTTTTACGACGAAAGATATACAGAAGCTCCGAAATAACAGTGCCAATTATGGTTCAACTGTAGATGTCATTGTTTCAGACCTAGCGAAGCGGTTCTTGATCAATGTCTGGGTGACGTTTGGGGTTGTTTTGGTGTGTTTGATAGCGCTGATTCTGGGGTCTGTTGACAGCGCATTATCTGGTGTGTTTGCCGGTTTATTCGTTTTAGCCATCGGTTGGTTAACTGTTCCGGCTGGCTTGGCATATAAATCCTGGCGTTTCAGAAAACGGGCTCAATGAGCTGAGTCTGTTGTCGTTGTCATTAAATCGAATACAACTTTTGCCTTAAGTCCATAGCCTACTATTTTCATTGTCAACATAGGTCTGTTCATGGTTTCGACCTTGCGATAAAAATCAGTCGGTAGATAGTGGAACAGCCGCCATGTTCCAGGTCTTCTGAGTAATCCGAATATGCTGTAAGCGTTAGCTGTGAGGGTTACTGCTTTAAAAGCACCGAGACCACTATCTCGGCTGAATCCCATAAACTCAGCGGTTGCCATGACACCATTAGCGAGGATCCCTTCAGAATCAGGTTTACTTTGTACTTGCTGATCGAATTCTCGCGAAAGCGTATTGAAGCCATCAGCGATAAGTATTACTCCCGCCATGACGCCGATAGGGGTTCCTGTCGCTGCTATTGCAAATCCACCTACAACTTCCAGACCGGCCAAGACGACGTTAACTGCCGTGATGGCATAACCCACGACGTTGTTGTTTTCCTTGATAAATTCTACCTTTGCATACAGTTTGGCGGCTTTTGTTCTGAGTAAGCGATCTTGCTCGAGAAGATTTTCATTTTCTGCTCTTAAGTTCTTTAAATAGGAAATTCCTTCCTCTTCAGATTTTGCCTGACGAGCAAGATAAAATTGCTGTGATATGAAGGATTTAATATCTTCCATGAACTTGATTTTTGTGAGCCCATCCTGAAGATGGTGAGACGCAACGGTATTCGCGGTATTAATGAGTTTTCGAGCTTCCAGATTAATCATGGTTGCTGACCAGGCGTTAGTCCGTTGCCCTGTAAGCAGTGAAATATCCATTTATACCCTCATAAGCGATTTGTCATACCGTCGACCAAAATCATATAACAAGGTCTACTCAATTGCATAAATTCTTGCAGCATAGATTCAGCGTTAGCGTAGTAAAATTATCGCAATCCAATAAAGACTTCTTTGCTGTCTTTCTGAGCGCTCCATAGCACCCTGTGTGGATTCTATCCACGCAGGAGTGCACGCCATGAAAATCAGCACGTTGCTGACGTTGTTTCCTCTGCTGATGCCGGCATCGGTGCTTGCCGGCACGGTACTGTATACCGATTCCCACTATCTCGCGTCAATTATTTTGGCCGGTCGGCGACAATTAAAATGGCCGGTTCACTACGGCGCCAGTGATGCCGCCTC
>NZ_JBZXDO010000065.1:0-9630 GCF_058725505.1 Serratia sp. A07 | reverse complement strand
TCTTTAGGTACAAGGCTAACTTTCCTTGCATGGTGAAATTCCTCAAGGTTAAAAAAGAAAAAATGAATTTTTATATGAGTTTGAACAATTAAATACTCTGTTTTGTGTACCTCCTTTGGATTCAGATTTGATGGTTACCTGGCAAACCGTTTACCTGCTGATGCAATATCCACAAACTCATTGAGGTGGTCTTCAAGTCTCAACAAGGCTTCCTGACGCTTGGTGCGGCCTGAGCGTTCTGATGATCGCGTGAGTAGTTCATTTGCCTTCGATGAAAGCCGTATAGTGAGTATCACCTCTCTAAACTCATGATGTAATTTAGATGTATTTCTCATAGGAACATGCTCTTTGCGAACTTCATAAGTAGTCATATTTAACTATATATCACCACCAAATAGTCGTGTAAAGATTACTTTTAGTTTAAAACAACCACTTTTATACAACACCGAAAAAATTAACCTCTTTAAATGACTACAATCAGCGGCATGTTATTGATTTATAGATCTTTTATTGCTATTACTCTAGAATTGCAGAAATTTGTGAGGTGAGTTATGTGCAAAATGTTTAGAATTGGAGAGAAAGTTCGTCAGTTGATGGCCGAAAACGGAGTTGCCAAACATAAGCAAGTCGAGTACATAAGAAAAGAATTAGGGATGTCGCAAGCTCAAGCACTGCGTAAATTAAAGGATGTTTCTCCTTGGGACATAGATCAACTCGAAAAAATTTGCTCTAGTTTCGATGTAACTTTGAGTGATTTCTTTTCTTTAGTTGGTGAAGATGAATCTGAATTAGCCTTTTCATCAGTCAAAATCGACAATGAAAGATTAAATTGCACTTTAGTTCTAGGTAAGAACCATGCTAAAATCACATCCTTTTTTTCTGCTTTGAAAATTAACGATAACTGGTCTGTTATTAGAACTTATGACCTTGACATGTATAACGCTAAAATTGAAGACACTAGAGAAATAAAGAAATTATCTCTACATCCCTATTTGAGTATAACTACTAGCAAAATTGCAATCTTAGACGATGATAAAGATATCTCGAAAACCCTATCAGATTCTGTAGGAAATTCTATAAGTAATTGTGAAGTCACAGAGTTCCACAGCATTTCCTCCATACTAAGAAATGAACGTAAAGTTGCTTTCGACGTATACATACTAGATTGGGTTATAGGAAACAATAATTCATTGGAAGTTATAAAATATATACGCGAAGATTTATCTAGTGATGCGCTCGTTATTATTTTAACTGGGAAAACTGGTAGCAAAATAGATTCAGATATTAGTACAGCTATAGCTGCCTTCGATGTATTAGGACCATATGAAAAGCCCGTTCGTTTAGACGTTTTGAATACAGTAATTAAGCGTTACTTAGGAGGTTAAAAATGAGCAAAAAAATCAGCTTTCCAGGTAGCTGGATTGATGGAAAAGGATTTATAACTTGTTCTTATGATAAAACAAAAGTAAATAATAGTATCAAAGACCTCAAACCTTTAAGAAACGAACTTGTGAAAAATTATGCATTGAACAAATTTGAACTTGACATTAAAAACACAGATAAACTATGTATAATCAATGGCATGGGAGTAACTTTAGGTGATTCTATAGTTGGTCTATCGTGTCTCTACACGCTAAAAAAAATCAAACCAGGTTTAAAAATAACCATTATAAGACCTAAAGAAACACCTTCTATGGTTGAATCGGTATATAAGTACTTTTTAGGCATTACACATGACTCAATCTTATCCATGCCAATAAAACTTAATACAATAGAAGCTGATAATATAATCGACTTAGGTGATCAAATTTTTCGCAATAGATTCAATGAAGTAGAAATGCATGATTATTTTTACGAGTCGTTGGGAATGGGTTTTGTGCAAAATTTAGATTTGAAAAGCAATAAATTTTTAAAAGAGATGAGATTAGACAAACCTTTCCTAAAACCTTCTCGTTATGTGCTATTTTCGCCTTATGCCAGCACTCCTGTCAGATCTATTCCTTCTGAATTTCATGGAAATTTAATAAAAAAAATACACCGTGAGAGAAAAATTCCTGTACTTGGATTTTCGAAAATTGAAGCACCAAACTATGAATACATAGGTGACCGCATTAAAACTACGAAGGATTTTATACAAATAATTGCTCACAGTGATTTTTTACTAACAGTAGATTCATCAGCTATGCACATTGCGGCAGGCTATGATGTAGCAACTAGAGCAATATTCTCCACAATCGAGCCTGAGTTACGTTCTATTTACTACAAAAAATGTGAATCTATCTACATAGGTAAATCAGATTTATCAAATATCCATGAAAGCGAAGATAAGTTGATTTTAGAAAGAGTCAAGGAGCATTTTCGTGCTATCGTTTAAAAAAAATAGTTTTCTTATTTTGATGATAATATTAAATATAAACCCTGCTAACAGTCAAACTTGTCATTTGAATACATTGCAACTACAGAGCACTAATTTTAACAACCTAGAGACTATTAAACTTAAAATGAGTGTGCCTTGGAGTAGAGAAAAAAACTACGAAGGCTACCTCTTGAAAGAAGTTCTATCAAAGTACAACTATAAACATGGAAATATTGTTGTTTGCTCTTATGATGAATATTGTATAAACATTACTAAAACTGAAATTAGCCACTACGATCCCATAATTGCAAATAAGGCTAACGGCATTGAACTTACCATGCGTGATGATGGGCCATTTTTCCTCTTATTTAACTATGTTAATATAGATCAAGTACCGGAAACACCAATATTATATTCTAAACTTGTTCGTCATGTAAAAACTTTGAGTTGGGATTTATGCGAATGAAAAGAAAGATAACTTTCTTAATGTGCGCCACATTATACGTAATCACTCTAATACTGACGTTCATAGCTTATAATTCGTTGTCGAATAGAGAGTTTTTTTCTAAAGTAGGAACCCAAGAAAACTACTCTTGGTCAGTAATTAAGTTATATACGTCTTCGTTAGAAATGATGAAAACAATTGAAGATAAAAATTATGACAAAATAATTTTGAAAATTGATTTATTACATTCTAGATTGTATGTTCTAGACAACGATGCTGAGTCAACAAAATTCTTACGTACTAATGATGAGTTTAGAGAACTAGTTAAAGAGTACAGAACGTACTTAGGAAAAATAGATAAAGAAATAGATAAAAACGGAATTGCAAATTCAAGACTAAAACCGCTAGTTGAGAAACTAATAATTATCTCTAGAAAAATGATCAATGCTACAGATCACGCTTTATCAATACAGAAGGCAGTTACACTATATGAGTACATCACAGCACGGAACGATGTCAGGAACGTAGTAGTAGCCTCGCAAATTTTATTAATTTTAATGCTTATTATAACATTAAAGAATGTGTCTAATGTTGAGAAGGATCTAAAAGATAGCCATACTGATATATTAAACAAGAATGCTTTTCTTGGTAAACTTGGCCACGAGATGAGATCTTCTCTCCAGGTTATAATAGGGACTATAGACTTATTGATGCAAGATAAGTCTATATCAAAAAACGATAACATTCTACGTCTACTACGATCTTCCGAAAAGATTGAAAGGCAAATGAGAGACTTAAGTGACTACGCAAAAATTGATTCAAAAGAAACACCCGTAAATAACTCTACTTTCAATCTTTATGATTTAGCTAAGGATATTATTAAAGATAACAATATACGTTTCTCTTCTACTGAGGAAGTTTTAGTGGTCGGGGACGATAAATTGTTTATAACTTCAGATAGAGAAAAAATCGCACAGATCATAGATAATTTAGTAAGTAACTCTTTTAAATACGCAAAAGGTTGTACAAAAAAACTAACTTTCACTCTATTCAAAGAGAACATACTATCATTAGACATGTACGACGAAGGAGTTGGAATAAAGCCAGACAAATTGAAGTTAATATTCACACCGTTTTATCGAACTTCATCTAATGACGTTCCTGGTGTTGGCATGGGCCTTGCCATAGTTAAAGGTCTAACAAACGTATTGAACGGTCAAATTTCTGTTGATAGTAACATTGGAAAAGGGACACACTTTAGTATCAAGCTACCTGTTACGAAGCCCGTAGAGCTACCTGAACCTACAGGGAAAAACGAAGATACTGTAACGTTAAAAAGCCTAAATATTTTAGTGATAGATGATGACGTTGAATCACTTAGTACAATAGCTGATATGCTTGAATCACTAGGGCAAAACGTAACGAGAGAAAGTGATCCGTTTATAGCACTCAGGAAATTACGGCGCATACCGTATGATCTTGTGATTACAGATTTACAGATGCCAAGTCTGTCTGGCTTAGAGATAATTGATAGAATTAAGTCAATTAAAGGTCCAAATTTACAAACTCCATTTAGAATCATATCAGCTTATCAAAAAATTGAAGGAGTGCAAAACTATGACCACTTATGTAAGCCGGTAAGAAAGGCAGACCTTCGTGATATGTTAAAAGGTGTCTAATTATAGAAAGCGAGCTACAAATCTTTGTAGCTCAATACTTTGAACTCTTCATTTGTAAAAAGCTGCAAGTTTACCAGCAACCCGTTCATTTACCATATCGATAAAATCATCACTTAGAAATTGCTCGGTTTTAACTATCTTCTCTCTATCAACAACTTCTTTCATCACAAAATAGAGCGCTTCTGTAAAGAATGAAGATATGAGCACATTTTTTGATAACATGTGAAGTTTTTCATCTAAAGATTTCTGACCTTCATCTTTATTCTTTTTATTCTCCTCTACCCGCATACCGAGTTTGAACATTTCCATCACGTATGCAGCCCTATTTGCTGTATCACGTGTTTCGCCATCATCAAGCCTCATTTGTACTTGGTGGTCAACTTTTTCCATCCAAGAATAAGGTATAGTTAGGTAAACTCTGTTGTTAGATTTCTTCTCATTATCGGCCATAAGTAAACCTTCGTTCATATGAATTAAGAAAAATAGGTGTAATGTATCACTGCATGACACTTACTAAGTAATCAGAACGATTGTACTGCAATCAGAAAGCAACTTTCAACTTGCTGTTAAGCATCATGCAAGCAACTCACAAGCAACTTAAAAGCAATTCACTAGCACATTACAAGGTGCTTTAAAAATGCTCTAAGCATTCTTTTAAGCATCAAGTCTGTTCAAAATACACCTAAGCCATTGATACATAAACAGTTGCTTTAAAGCAGCTTTTAAGCACTCTTTAAGCATCTCTTGAATTGCTTAACAGCAATAACACGTATCGTCTAGATTTCACTCATAAAATCTATAACTCAATGATAATTATAACAAAAACAAAAATAAATATTTTTGCATGTGGTGTGTAAAATCTAGTTTTACATGTACTTCTGTGTTAATATTAACCTACGTTGAGTTAATACCTTACGGGCCTCTTGCGATGATTTGTAGAATAGCGGCAGCACTGATGGCAATTACGGTTTTCTTCAGTGGTAGCGTTCGCGCAGATTGTTTCAATCGCGCGGGGGATTACTACCGTATAGATCCGGACTATCTGCGCGCTATCGCATTTAGAGAATCCGGTTTCAATAACTCGGCGGTCAATCACAACAGAGACAAGACGGGAAAAATTCTCAGCTCCGATTATTGCATCATGCAAATCAACACCAACACTCTCAATCGCTTCAAACGAGAGTACCCCTTGCTATCAATAAAAAAAATCAAAGATAACCCCTGCCTTTGCATACATGTTGGCGCCCTGGTATTAAGACGCAACTTCAACCAATACGGCCTGAGTTGGTTAGCCGTAGGTATGTATAATGCCGGCGTAAAGAATCGGCAAGAGACCATATCTAACAGGTATAACTACGCAATGAAGATTGACCGAATTTATAAAGACATAAAAAGTGGAAAACTAAAACCACCTGCTATCAACTGACTCTGCCCTTATGCACATATCCACACGCAATAAAGCCAGTGAGTAACCGGCCTCTCCTGACCGGTTACGAACGGGAGCGGTTATTTCACCGGGCCAAGGTGAAATAACATTGCCTGTGGGGATGTGTATAAGGCTGGCCGAAGAGTACTTCGAACCCAATCTGACGTGGAACACGTCAGGGGTAATAAGGGAGCCCCTGGGGGCGGACGGGTCAAAAACATTTATGTTTTTGACGGGCGGGCGGGGGATATTTCGCGTTTCCCCTCAATGGGGAAAAAGCGGAACAGCGCGCAATATAATGGAATGGCGGGGAAGCCCCGCCTTGTTTGTTATACTCTGGCCGGCAATGTATTCGGGAACCGTTTCGCTATTATAGCGTTGATCTGCTCTACCAGGTCTAACCGGTTAAACTCAATGTGCCCCGTTCCTTTGGCATAGGCTCTGATCGTGAAATAGGTTAACTCACATGTCAGTCCGATCCCCTCCCCTCTGTTAA
Organism: Serratia sp. A07; assembly: GCF_058725505.1. Classification (NCBI taxonomy): domain Bacteria; kingdom Pseudomonadati; phylum Pseudomonadota; class Gammaproteobacteria; order Enterobacterales; family Yersiniaceae; genus Serratia; species Serratia sp. A07. Next base: position 3,228 of record NZ_JBZXDO010000065.1, on the reverse strand, counting down.
AGAAGTTTGTAAATCGATCACCCTCCCCGACACGTATATCAGGCACTCTTTTGCCATCCAGGATAAAGAATATTTTGGCCAGATCGTCTACTGCCTGAATGGTCCTGTCCTCTACGCGAAAACTTTCTCGATAGAATCGTGATACCAACCGCTCGATGATGATCTTCTTGCCAAGTCTGCAAGGATTATTCGTCTTGTAATCCCACGATAGCCGCTGGAAAACGTCGATTAAACCCTGCTCAAACGTTTCCGCTTTCGTTGCGTTCAATGCCTCGAATGTTGCCAGTACATTGTCCAGCGTCACGGCGGGGCATTCCTCGCTATACAGAGATTCATTCCATTTATCGCGCTGCTTTTGACTCATCAGCGTAAACATCCCCGTTTCATTCATCAGGCGCGTCCAGATGCTGCGGTCGACTTTGATTTGTGCTGTGCGATTAAAATCGTTCAGATTTGTGCTGCGTTTAAGTTTTTCAATAATTGCATATTCATCGAATTGATAGCTATGGCCGCCAGCCTCGCGCAAAATAGAGAGTGCTGCGTGGAGTTTTTCCGCCGCCGCTTTCAATTCACTCAAACCCAAATTTCGCTGAGCGATAATGACATCAATCGCAGCCGAAGGAATGACATCGCCGCCCATATTGTCGTTGATGCCGATAGTATCTATTGTGCTCGCGCCGTTCTCTGTCGTTGTTGACATGGTTCACCTCTTTACATGCGATTAATACCGCCACCCATAAGGCGGCGGTCGCTTAATCAGGCGTATGCCCGTTTTATTTCCAGGGCGCGAAGCAACTGCCCTAACTCGTTGCCCTTGAGCGCTGGAATATGCACGCGCTGGCCTTTACGCTGCGCTTTGGCAATATGACGACTCCATGCTTTAACGCTGGGATCGACGTCTTTGGCCGCAATGCAATCGCGCTTGATGCGCTTGTGCTTTTTATTTGGGCCACTCTGTACATTTTCCGCAGCGGGTGCGATGATTGAAAACTCAATAGTCATAGATTTACTCCAATCGGTTATTGAAGCCGCACTGACTTTCCTCGAGTCAGCACGGCATGAGGAAGCAGGCGCAAGCCTGCTTTTTCAATTAAGGGATTGCCCGCCCCCGTTGACCTCCTTAATGTCTGTTTCCAAAATTTGTACCGGCTCGCCGAGGAAATACCCACTCACCGGATTTAACAGCGAAATAAACCGTGCCTTTGCCTCTGCTGCTGTTTGGGCTGTCACGCGTGAAAACATCGGAATTGATCCGTTGGCACTCTGGCCGAAAAACATGATCTCCCAACGCCGTTGCCCGTATCTTTCCGAGGGCTCCTGAGCGGCGGTTTTGACGTTGACGTTCTGTGTGTTCATGCTGGCATTCCTCTTCGGTGGTTGATGTATCTCTCGTCGGGACCTTTCGCGGCAAAAACGCTGAGTTGCGACGGCGAACGGGGGAACGCAAGGGCGCCGCTAGCGGCGTGCCATTTACCCTTGCGAGCACGCGGGCGACGGTGCGACAAAAGCGGCCGCGTAAGGATCGATGAGAGATAACCACCGGGCCCGGATGAGCAGGAACACACCCGACACGGCGTGAAGCCGGGGCGTCCTTAAAGCCCGGCACCGCCGGGCGGTGAGCCTGGCGCGGCGCGGCAATCTTGCCGCTGCAAGCGTGCCCTTGACGTTAGCCCTCGGACCCTAGCCGGGAGGCCCGAAACCGCTTGCGGGTTCGGCGGAGCCTGGTGTGACAGCGAAGCTGGCACGCCCGGCGGAGTAGTGGCCGACGACCGGCGCAGCCGGGAGCCGAAGGGGGCCATGGGGTTTAGTGTTTTGCCTTTAAAGCCGCTTAAGCCTGGCGTCAAAGCAATCCGCCCAGAAAAAAAGCATCAACAGCAACTCCGCAGAATGACGAAAGGCGCCGCAGGCGCCTTTGTTTCATTCCTTTCTGCCATCGCCGTTAAGCCCGGCGGCAGGTGGCCACCGGGGTAACAGAAACTTGAAGTACCTATACGTCAATCACCCAACACGCACTCTGGTAGCCATACAGCGCATCGAGATGTTCCGGGTCATCTAAAGTTTCGTATTCACACGTAAGCTCAGGGCCCTCTATGTGCTGATCAGGGCTTGCTATGTGTCCATCCGGGTTAAAGATCCTCAAAACTTCTTCTTGCCAGCCCTTCCACGGCAATGTTACCGCTATATCCGAGACGGATTTCAGCATCGCCCAATGGATATCGGTGCACAGTTGCCCCCTATCCAGCATATCGAGCACATCTTCACAAATACCTTCATAAGAACGCTGACCAAGGTAGAGTTCTTCTTGCGTTTTCATCAAGCCTAAACGCAGCTCTGCAGCTGTCGACATCAAGATGCCTTCGTAGCTGGCCAGCGTGAGCATCAGCTCAATGTTTGGGCTGACCGGTTTTTGCCCGTATCTTTCCGAGGGCTCCTGAGCGGCGGTTTTGACGTTGACGTTTTGTGTGTTCATGCTGGCATTCCTCTTCGGTGGTTGATGTATCTCTCGTCGGGACCTTTCGCGGCGAAAAAGCTGACGTGGCAACGGCGAACGGGTGAACGCAAGGGCGCCGCTTGCGGCGTGCATTTCACCCTTGCGGGCACGCGGGCGACGGTGCGACAAAAGCGGCCGCGTAAGGGGCTGATGAGAGATAACCACCGGAGAGATGAGCAGGAACACACCCGACACGGCGAAAGCCGGGGCGGCCTTGAAGCCCGGCACCGCCGGGCGGTGAGCCTGGCGCAGCACGACAGCGCGCCCGGGCGCCCAATGTCGAGCCTGGCCAGGCAGTACCAAAAAGAGGCTGAGGAAATGTCTGCAAACAGGGAACGGCTGAAACAGCCAGAGCCAGAGCCGCGGCGAAGCCGCAGCCTGGCCCTGGAAAGAGGAAAGGCAACAGCTGTCGCCTGGGGTTATCTATCTTTTTGTCAGCCGGGCAAAGAATCGCCCGCGTGGCAGACGCTCATCTCGCTTGAGGCGCTGCGCCCACTCCCGATAAGCCGGGTGTGACTTGCCAAAGCGTGCCAACCCATCACGGTCTATCTGACCGGCGGTCGGCACCGGTCGATGTTTCTTGCGCATACAGCCTCCTGGCATAAAAAAACGGGTGCAGATGCACCCTGACGCTCCGGATTATACGGTGTACTCTTCGCAGTTACAGCCTTTGCGGCGCCGGCGTGCCGGCAAGTGCCGCGTGGCGGTTCAACGCGCCGGTGGCGCTCGATGCGCCG
>NZ_JBZXDO010000064.1:0-9688 GCF_058725505.1 Serratia sp. A07 | reverse complement strand
TTCTACCCCCCGAATGGCTGGCGCTGTCGCTGCAGCGTGGTCGCACTGAGTGCCGATGATGTTCGCCGCCGGGGGCTGTCTGTCGGTTTTGCTGCCAGCAGGCTGGATACCTCGATGAGGCTGGTCTCTGAGAAGACCGGTGAGCTGAAGGAAGTGGCGACCTTCCGCCTGCCCTCGGGCAAGACCATCAGCCCCGACGTCGGGTTCTCGTATAATCCCGGGCACGGTTATGCGCCCGACCTGGTCCGTTACGGCGGCTCGCTGGCAAATCTGGCGCGTAAGCAGCTGGGAGGTACCCCATGAACGACCTGATGCACATTGCCATTAATGCCAATGAACTGGAGCGGGCCCTGCGTAACCTCAGCAATGCCGGGCAGGACATGACGCCGCTGATGCGCGCCCTGGCGGAGACCCTCAAGACCGAAACCGACCTCAACTTCGAGGACGAGGGGCACCCGGCCTGGCAACCGTCGGTGGCCGCCCAGGCACGTGAAGGGATGACGCTCTCCGCCACCGGGCAGCTGCGCGGCAGCGTGACCACGGATTATGACAGTCATCAGGCTGCGGTCGGCACCAATCTGGATTACGCGCGCATTCACCAGCTCGGCGGCAAGGCCGGTCGTCATCGCAGCGTCTCGCTGCCAGCGCGCCCGTACCTGCCGGTAGACGCCGAGGGCACCCTGCAGGCCGGCACTGAGCAAAAACTGCTGGATACGGTATTGCGTTACCTGGAACGCAATACACGCAGCTAAGCCCCGTCAGGCGCTTCAGGGCGCGCAGGCGGGTCAGTTTACCCCTGACCGCCCGGCTGGCCTTTATAAACCTTTATAAAGGCCTGTCTGGCGGATTTTACCTGCTGCCGTTGACGTGGATGTGTTCCGGCGGCATGATCCGGGGAGCTCCCGCAAGCACATTCCCTGGTCACGCATTTCTTAAACCCCTTTAAAAGCACCCGTTACGTCACTTCGCCACACTGTCCCCAGACCATTCACCGGAGGGGACATGAACGCACTCCATATTTTCAAGGCCGGCACCCACACGGACATGCACGGTCGCAAGATTAACTTCAGCGAGACCATGATCGGCGACATGGTGCAGGCGTACGATCCGTCGCTGCATGAAGCCCCCATCGTGGTGGGGCATCCCCGCACCGATGACCCGGCTTACGGCTGGGTCAAAAGCCTGGCGGCTGACGGTTCTGACGTACTGGCTGAGCCGCATGAAGTTGACCCGGCGTTTGCCGAGCTGGTCGCCAGCAAGCGATTCAAAAAAATTTCGGCGTCCTTCTATACCCCGGATTCACCCAGCAACCCGAAGCCTGGCGTCTATTACCTGCGCCACGTGGGATTTCTGGGCGCGCAGCCGCCAGCCATCAAAGGTCTCAAATCCGCCTCATTCGGTGAGGCTGAAGACGGTGTGGTCGAGTTTGCCGAATGGGGGTTTACCACCAGTGCGTCGATGTTTGCCCGTTTGCGTGACTTCTTTATCGAGAAATTCGGCCGTGAGGCCACCTACGAAGTGATCCCCGCCTGGCAGATTGATGCACTGCGCGAAGCCGGCCAGCCCGAATCGACGCCGCGCCCCGCCTTTACCGAATTGTCAACTGCTGCTCCGGCAGCACCAGAACCACCCACCACTGAGGACAACACCGTGGATGAGAAAGAAAAACTGCGCCTGGAGCAGGAGAACGCCGATCTTAAACGTCAGCTTGACGCCCGTCGTCAGGCCGACAGCCAGGCACGCCAGCAAGAGGTACACAACGCCAACGCGGCCTTTGCCGACGGACTGGTGACTGACGGGCGACTGGCCCCGGCGGCCAAAAACGTCGTGGTGGCCATGCTGGATGCTGCTGATGCCGGCGAAGAGCCGGTCAGTTATACCGAGGGCAGTACCACCCAGCCGCTCGGTGAAGCGCTGCGAGCCCTCTTTAAAAGCGCGACCCCGCTGGTCGACTTCAGCGAAATTGCGACCAAAGAGCGCGGCAACGGGGCTGTACAGACGACGGAGTTCGCCGATGCCGATCCGGCACAGCTGGCCCTGCATCAGAAAGCCCTGGCCCTGAGCCAGTCCGAAAACATCAGCTATGAAGCGGCCGTCAAACGCTGCCTGTAAGGAGAGAGCATGTCCGATTATCTGAAGGGGAAACGCGTCGTTGACCCGGTACTGACCACCGTGGCACGCGGCTACAAGAACGCCGCTTTCATCGGTGACCAGCTGTTCCCGGTGGTGCATATGGAAAAGGAAGGCGCGAAAGTGCCGACCTTCGGCAAAGGGGTATTTGCCGTTTATGACACCAAGCGCGCCGTCGGTGCTGACAGCAACATCATGATCCGCGAAAAGCAGGACACCATGGATATCCTGCTGGATGAGCACGACCTGGCAGCGCCGGTGGATTATCGCGAGCAGCATGAGTCGATGTTCAACGAGGAAGCCAAGGCCGCCCGGCGCGCCACCAACGGCATCGAACTGCGCCGCGAGATCTACGCCGCCGAAATGGCGCAGAACCCGAAAATCTACCTGGCCAGCGCGGTCAAGAAGCTGAGCAAGGACGAGGCCTGGGTGAAAGACGGCAAGGCCAATGGCGATCCGCTGCGGGTTATAGAAGACGGCATGGAAGTTGTGCGCCAGAACATTGGCCTGCGTCCGAACGTCATCACCTTCGGCGCGTCGGTCATGGCATTGCTGCGGTTCCACCCGGCATTGCAGGCGGCCATTGGCGCCAACGAGCGCAAACGCATCACGGACGACATCCTCAAGGATCTGTTCCAGGTGGATAAAGTGCTGATCGGGGCGCCGCGTTCGCTGTCAACCGACGGCAAAAAAGTGTCCGACCTGTGGGCCGATAACGTGATGCTGCACTACATTACGGGCCCGCAAGCCGGCGGCGACAGCGCCGACGAGAACGAGCCGTCGTTCGGCTATACCTTCCGCCGTACCGGCATGCCCGTGGTCGACAAGTTCGACAGCGCCGGCGGCAAGGTGGTGAACGTCCGCTATACCGACATTTATAAGGTGGCAGTGGTCGGTTCGGATGCCGGTTACCTCATTACCAACGTGAAAGGAGCCTGATGATGGTCACACAGCAGGTAGTTCTGACCACCACCGTGGTGGCGACCGACACACTCACACAGCAGCGTCTGGTGAGCGTCACCGGCGGTCTTTGCAAATCCGGTGATGTTCCGCTGGGCGTCGCCGAGGTCGGCGGCAAGGCCGGCGATGCGGTGCCGGTCAATGTGCTGGGCATTATCGCGGTGGAAGCCGGTGGTGTGATTGATGCCGGCGCAGCACTGGCGGTCGATGACCAGGGCCGCGTGGTGGCCGGTGGTGGCAAGACACGAGCCAAACGTGCAACCGAGGACGGCAAGCCCGACACGCCGCAACCTGAAGACCCCAAACCGGCAGAGCCCACCGGCGATGAGCCGGCTAGCGCCACCACCGTGGGCATTGCCCTGGATGCGGCGAGCGGCGAAGGCCAGTTTATTCGCGTGCTCTGGAGGGCGTAATGGCCTACTGCACGGTCGCAGATGTGGGCGCGGTGATGGCCAGCCGCACGCTGATTGAACTCACCAATGACGCGGTGATGATGAATATCGGCGAGGCGCTGCCGGCCACGGTCAACGAGGCGGTCATCATTGAGGCCATCCGCTATGCCGACGAGCTGATTGATGCCCACCTGCGCGGGCGTTACCGCCTGCCGCTGACCGCCGTGCCCACGGTATTGCGCGATCTGGCCGTCAATCTGGTGTGTCACTGGCTCTATCGCCGGCGCCCGGAGGGTGACCTGCCGGAGGCGGTCAAGGAGAGCTATCGCGGCACCGAGAAAACCCTGGTGGCCATCCGTGACGGCAAGCTCACCCTCGGCGTGGAAGCGACGCAGCGGGATATGCCGGAGCCCGGCGAGATGCGCGTGCGCAGCCCCGGGCGACGCTTCGGCGGCCCCGGTGGACTTCTGGAGCGTTACTGATGAACGTCAGCGAGCTGTTATCCGCCGTGGTCCTGCGGCTGCGCGCGAAATTGCCGGCACTGCATGTGGACTTTTTCCCGGAGAGCCCGGCGGAGTTTCGTCTCAACCACCCGGTGGGAGCGGTGCTGGTGAGTTACGGCAAATCCACCTTCGGCAAGACGCAGGATGTGGGCGTGGTTATCCAGCCACAGACCGTCCGGTTCAACGCCACGGCGGTGCTGCGCCAGCTTAACGGCAAGGGCGGTGCGGTCGACGTGCTTGATCTGCTGCGTCAGAGCCTTGGAGGCTGGCGGCCGCCGGACTGCCAGCGTGATATCTGGCTGGTCGAGGATGTGTTCCTCGGCCAGCGGGAGGGACTGTGGCAGTACGTGCTGACGTTCGAGACCGTCACAGTGTTTGTTCAGGACAGCGAGTCGGCGGATCTGCCGCTGCTCACCCAAGTTGAATATGAGGATATCAATGAAATACATCTACAACGGCCCGGCGAGCGGGGTGACGCTGCGCTTCGGGGAAGTGCTGCAGGAGATCCTGCTGTTCCCTGAACAGGAAGTCGAGATGCCTGCCGATCATGAGTATACCCAGACGCTGGAGATGCTCGGCTATCTGACACCGGTGGAAGACCCGTCCATCTACGATATGCCGGCTGAACCGGTGCCTGAACCTGAGCCAGCCCCTGAGCTGCCAGCGCAGCCCGAGCCTGATAACAAGGGCAAGGCGGCTGACGGCAAAGGCAGAAAGTCCCCTGACGAAGGAGATAAACAATGAGTGCCAACTATTTACACGGGCCGGAGGTTATCGAGATTGAGCGCGGCTCGCGTCCGGTCAAGGGCGTCAAGTCAGCGGTTATCGCCGTGGTCGGTACCGCGCCGGCTGGCCCGGTTAACAACCCGACGCTGTGCCTGACCGAGAAGGATGCGGCGCAATTCGGCGAGGAAGCCGAAGGGTTTACCCTGCCGCAGGCGCTGCGGGCCATTTACGACTTTGGCGCCGGCACTGTGGTCGTGGTCAACGTGTTTGATCCGAAGCGTCACAAAGTCACGCAGAGCGAGCAGGACGTGACTTTCGACAAGGCGACTAACCAACTGCAGCTGAAGTTTCCGGTGGTCAGCAAAGTGACGCTTAAAAGCCAGGATGCCAAAACCACCTATGTTGAAGGCAAGGATTTTTCCGTTATTGCCGCCAGCGGCATCGTCACCCGTGTAGCCAATGGCGCGATTGCGGTGGGTGCCCAGGTCAGAGCAACCTACGACAACGCTGATGCCTCGAAAGTGACCGCCGCCGATATTATTGGCAGCATCGATGCCGCCGGCAGGCGCACAGGCCTCAAGGCCCTTGACGAAACCTATACGCTGTTCGGTTTTGACGTGAAGATCCTGATCGCCCCGGTTTACTGCACCCAGAGCTCGGTGACGGTTGAACTGATTGCCTGTGCCGAGAAGTACAAGGCGCTGGCCTACGTCGATGCGCCGGTTGGCACCACGTTCGCCCAGGCCATCGCAGGGCGCGGACCGGCCGGTAATATCAACTTCAATACGTCTTCCGACCGTGTACGCCTCTGTTACCCGCATGCGCTGGTCTACGATAAAGCGACCAACAAGAACCGCCTGGAGCCGCTGTCCCAGCGCGCGGCCGGGCTGCGCGCCAAGGTCGACAACGACAAGGGCTTCTGGTGGTCGTCCTCCAACCAGGAAATTGCGGGAATTGTCGGTATGGAGCGCGCGTTATCCGCCAAACCGGGCGACCCGCAAAGCGAGGTCAATCTGCTCAACGAAAATGGCATCACCACGGTGTTCAACAGTTTCGGCAGCGGTCTGCGCCTGTGGGGCAACCGTACGGCGGCGTTTCCGAGCGTGACGCACATGAAAAACTTCGAGAACGTGCGGCGCACCGCCGACATGCTCAACGAGTCGCTGCGGTTTTACAGCCAGCAGTATATCGACCAGCCGATTGACCAGGCGCTGATTGATGCGCTGACCGAATCGGTCAACGCCTATGGGCGCAAGTTGATCGGCGACGGCGCGTTGCTCGGGTTCCTGTGCTGGTACGATAAAAACCGTAACCCGAATGAAGAACTGGAGGCCGGCCACCTGTTGCTGAGCTACAAGTTCACGCCGAAACCGCCGATGGAGCGTCTGACGCTGGAGTCCGAAATCACCGGCGAATTCCTGGCTAACCTCAAAGGAGCGACAAACTGATGGCCGGTAAAATCGAGATCAACGCGATCAGCAACGCCAACATCTACGTCAACGGCGCGAATCTGTTGGGGCGTGCCGAAGAGGTCAAATGCCCGGATATCCAGGCCATTATGCAGGAGCGCAAAGCCCTGGGCATGGTCGGCAAGCTGGAGTTGCCTTACGGCTTTGACAAGCTGGAGGGTGAGATCAAGTGGAACAGCTTCTATGCCGACGTGGCACGCCTGGTGGCCAACCCGTTCAACAGCCACCAGTTGCAGTGCCGCTCGAGCGTCCAGCGTTTCGGCTCTCAGGGGCGTATTGATGAAATCCCGCTGGTAACCTACATGACGGTGATGTTCAAAAAGAACCCGCTGGGTACCTTCAAACAGCACGAGAGCCCGGACTTCACCAGCGGCTTCAGCTGCACCTATATCAAACAGGTGCTGGATGGTGAAGAGTTGCTGGAGCTGGACTACATGGCCAATATATTCAAGGTTGGCGGTGTCGACGTTCTGGCGGACTACCGCAGCAATATCGGCGGCTGACTACTCCCACCAGGTTATCGAAGGGGCTGCATTGCGCGGCCCCTTTTGCATTATTAATGGCGTTTAAAAGACGCGGCTCGGGCTGGATGCCACTCTGACAGGGTCATAACACACAACCCTAAGACGTGGAGTCCATCATGAGCGACAGTTATACCCTGCGATTTCCCTATGCCCTGACCAGCGGCGAAACCCTTACCGAAGTCACCCTGCACCGCCTGACGGTGCGCGACATGAAACTGGTGCGCAAACAGAGCCAAAATCCGGTCGACCTTGACGAGTTGTTGGTTGCTCGCATGGTGGATCTAGTGCCGGAAGATCTCGATGCCATGGACCTGGCGGATTATCAGGCTTTGCATGAAAAATTTCGCACCCTTGCGGGGATGGATACTCTACCCGGAACAGTTGCGGAAGGCTGAGGCGTTACTGGCGAGGTGGTTCAGGTGGCAGCCCAGCGAAATTGACGGGCTGCCGGTAGAAGCGTTCGAGGACTATCTCAAGGAAGCGGGTGAGCAGATACGCCACGAATACGGCGAGTAGCCCATTGACCCAGTTGGATGAGGCCTTCGACGGCGAAGAAGGCAATGGCCAGTACGGGCCCACCGCAGAACGCGAGCACTAAGAGACCCAAACTGATGGCCATAAAGGCGAAACTGGCGACCACAAAGATAGTCACCCACGATTCGCCATTGACCACCATAGGCTCAATCACCTCGTACAGGCCGTAACAGTAACATGCGGTCACTGCGATGCCGATAAGCACTTTGTAGATGTCGAGACGCGTTTCCATGGCGATCCTCCTTATTCAATACTGTTGAGTTTACCCCTATGCCGAGTTCATTTTCAATTGGTGTCGTCGTTTCTGCCGCGCTGCATGGTACGTTTCGTAGCGTCATGGGTAACGCTCAGCGCACGTTGGATCGCCTGAGCTCGGCCACTACACAGATGCAGCAACGGCAGGAGGCGCTAACGCGGGCTGCCTCTCGTTACGGCAGTCTCGGCGGCGATGCCGCGCGCCGTCTCAACAGCGAGCTGACCCGCGTCGGGCAGACGATGGAACAGTTACAACGCCGGCAGGCCAGCCTGTCTCGCGCCACCATTGCATCCACTGCCCTGCGTGATAACCGCATGAAGCTATATGCCCAGGGGCTGGAGACCTACGGGATGGCAAGGGCGGTTTACGGTGCAGTCGCGCCTTCAGTGAAAAAAGCGGCGACCTTTCAGGACAACATGACCGACATGGCCATCACGGCGGGTTACGACAATAAAACCCGTGATTCGCTTGGTAAGAACATCCGCGCCTGGAGCCTCAAATACAACCAGACCCAGGATGACCTGCAGGCCGCCACCAGTTCGCTTATCGGCAACAATATCGACGACATTGACGATATCCGGGCCTATCTCCCGAGCATCGCCCGTGGGGCAACCGCGACGCGCACCACTGCGGAGCAGTGGGCCGAAGCGGCATTTACCACCAAACAATCGCTCGGGATCGCCGCCAAAGACTTCGCTGCCGTGCAAAACATCATGGCGTATGGCGGTAAGGCCGGCTCGTTTGAAATCCCTGACCAGGTCAAATGGTTGCCCAGCCTTGCACCGCAAATGGCAGGCATTTCCCAGGGCAAGGAAGCGGTCGCCGAGATGGCCGCCGCGTTGCAGGTGGCCAAAATTGGTGCGGGAACGTCTGACGAGGCCGCCAACAACTTCAAAAACTTCCTGACCAAGCTGTTCGCACCGGATACGCAGAAACGCTTTGCCGATCAGGGGATCAACCTCAGCGAATCTCTGATGCGTCAGAAAGCCGAAGGTATTTCGCCCATTGAAGGCATGATGAACGTCATTCAATGGTCGCTTGAACAAAAAGGCCCGGAGGCCGTCAAGCAATTTAAGGCGGCTATGGCACTCAAGGATGATGCTGCACGCGATCAGGCCCTGCAGGCACTGCAAAAAAACTTCGGCCTGGGCGAGCTGTTCGCCGATATGCAGGTGATGGCCTTCGTTCGTCCGATGCTGGCGAACATGGACAAATACCGCACCATCCGCGCAGAAGCCCTTAAATCAGCGAATAACGATGTGCTGGGCGCTGATTACGCTAAGCGCCTCGAATCCCCTATTGAAAAGATGAAGAAACTGATGGTCGCAACCAGTGATTTGGGGATCACACTGGGCGAGCAATTGATGCCGCAGGTTATGGGGGTGGCGGACGCGATCCTTCCTTATATCACGCGACTGAATACGTGGGCGCAAACTCACCCACAGGTGATCCAGGGGATTGCCGGCGTCATAGTAGGCTTGCTGGCATTTAAGGGGGGCCTTTTTATACTGAGAATGGCGCTAAACCTTGCTGCCACCCCCGTGTTTTCGTTGATAAAGAGCTTCCAGGGGCTCCGAAGCGGATGGCTCTTACTTCGAGCTGGCTTCGGTCAGGGTGGTGGCATCAGCCGTGCGGCTGGCGCAATTGGCCGACTCACTCGCGGCATTGCAGGTCTGACCCGAAGTCTCGCCGGAGGCATGCTACGGGGTATCGTACGGGGTGGTGCGCTAATGGGGCGTATGGGCTCAGCCGGGCTTCGTCTCGGTCGCATTCTTGGTGGCGTATTACGTCAGGGGCTGATGATCGCCGGCCGCGCCGTGCTGTTTATCGGGCGGGCGTTGATGATGAATCCGATAGGCTTGCTCATTACCGGCATTGCGGTCGGGGCCTTCCTGATTTACCGCTATTGGGGACCCATCAGTACCTGGTTCAAGGCGCGCTGGGAAGATATCAAGCGCGCCTTCTCTGGCGGCATTACCGGCGTGGCAGCACTCATCATCAACTGGTCGCCGGTCGGGCTATTCTACAAGGCCTTTGCCGGGGTGCTGCGTTACTTCAACATCGAGCTGCCGGCCAACTTCACCGACTTTGGCGCCAACCTGATTGACGGGCTGGTAAGCGGTATCACCAGCAAGCTGGCAGCGGCGAAAGACACCATCGTCAACTTTGGCAGCAGCGTCAAAGGCTGGTTCAC
>NZ_JBZXDO010000063.1:0-9712 GCF_058725505.1 Serratia sp. A07 | reverse complement strand
AATGCCTACCAACAAGGTGCCTTTGAGTATCTTCCCAAGCCTTTTGATGTCGATGAAACCCTCACCTTAGTCGAACGCGCCATCGCTCATGGTCAAGAGCAGCGTAAGACATCTCATCGTCCCAGTGAGAACTATTCTGCCCCTGAAATCATTGGCGAAGCACCGGCTATGCAAGAAGTGTTTCGCGCAATTGGTCGCTTATCTCGCTCTTCGATTTCGGTATTGATCAACGGTGAATCGGGAACCGGTAAAGAATTGGTCGCTCATGCTCTGCATAGACACAGCCCTCGTGCCCAAAAGCCGTTTATTGCCCTCAACATGGCGGCGATTCCCAAAGATCTCATCGAATCTGAACTGTTTGGCCACGAAAAAGGCGCGTTTACTGGTGCTAATACCGTGCGTCAAGGTCGCTTCGAACAAGCCAATGGCGGCACTTTATTTCTTGATGAAATTGGCGATATGCCGCTCGATATTCAAACTCGGTTATTGCGCGTGTTGGCGGATGGTCAGTTTTATCGCGTTGGCGGTCATGTCGCGATAAAAGTCGATGTGCGAATCGTCGCAGCCACTCACCAAAATCTTGAAAAACTGGTTCATCAAGGCAAATTTCGTGAAGACTTATTCCATCGTCTGAACGTTATTCGCATCCATATCCCGTCACTGCGTGAACGTCGACAAGATATTGAAAAGCTCACTAAGCACTTTTTAGCGCTGGCAGCCAAAGAGCTCGGAGTGGAGATGAAAACGCTCAACCCGCGCACCGTGGATATTCTGACCAAGCTCGATTGGCCGGGTAACGTACGCCAACTCGAAAACATGTGTCGCTGGCTCACGGTGATGGCAAGTGGAAGTGAAGTGCTGCCAAGTGATCTTCCTTCCGAATTATTATCAGAAAGGAAAGCCAGCCATTTTGATAATGATATAAGTTGGCAGAAACAGTTAGAAACATGGGCAAAATCTGCACTGGCCTCCGGTGAAACCGAGTTGCTTGCCTACGCACTCCCAGAATTTGAACGTATACTTTTAGAAGCGGCACTTCACTACACCAATGGACATAAACAAGAAGCCGCCAAAGTATTGGGCTGGGGACGGAATACGCTAACACGTAAACTCAAAGAGTTATATTAAGTGTCAGCTTAACGGCCAACCCAACTTTATTGCACAGGAAGTGAGATTAGAGAAGGGTATGCCTTTAAAACGCCAAATTCGCTTAAAAACCGCCATCATACTGCCGTTTGTCTTGACCTTTCTGTTCATGATTTTGGCAATGGCGGCGGTGCAAACCTATCGTTATGAGCAAACGGTAAAAGAGCTCAGCTCTAAGAAGTTATCTTATCTGACGGATAGCATCTCACAACGCTTGTCGGACTTTCTTAATCGCCCTTTTTTTGCCAATCAGATGATTGCCTATAACGTAGGCTTTCACCATCTTTATCAGCTCAATGACGTAAGTCGAATTGAAGACTTCATTCGTGCGGCAGCCAATCCCATAGGTAACAATATCCAGCAAATCGACGTGGTCGGTTTTGGTGGAGTGAATGGTGAATATGTAGGACTGCGTCGAGATGCACCAGAGCAATACAGCTTAATGCTCAAAGATGCACGCACTGACGATAAACTGGTAATTTATCAAACGGCTGTGATGAATGAACAATTGCGTACGGTGATTGATAACTACGATCCTCGCGTGCGGCCTTGGTTTGCCCCCGTCGCGCAGAAGCCATCACCACAATGGTCTTCGGTTTATACCAATATGGATGAGAAGCAAGAGATCACTCTCTCCGCACTCAGCCCGGTTTTTCAGGATAAAAGCTTTATTGGCGTCATGGTTTCTGATGTCAAACTCAATACGTTCAACCAGTTTCTCTCCGAACTCAAACAACGTATGAATGCTGACGTTTATGTGATGGACAAACAGCACCGCCTGATTGCCCATTCCGGTGAGGGTAGCGTAGTTTCTTGGGGGACACCGTTAAGCCCGAAAGGTGAAAGACTGTTCGCTAGCGAGAATCGTAACCCCATCATTCGTAGCAGCGCCGAACAACTTGATCTGCAAGGCCTAAATGTGGGTACTTTTACTACCTACGTCAATCAACAGCGCTATTTCAATCAAGCCTCAGCCTTTACCGATCAATATGGCCTCACTTGGTATATCAGTGTTTCCATCGCGGAAGGGGATCTCCTAGGCAGCTTACCTGAAAATCAAAAAACCAGTTGGGCTATAGGATTATTAGTGAGCTTAGTGGGTTTAGGGCTCGGCTTAATGGCATTAAACCGCGTCGCCAACCCGATCATTTCTACCGCCTCGGCAGCAAGACAACTTGCCAATGGTGACTGGACAGCTAGCATGCCTAAGCCCGGTAAAATCTATGAGACCAGCTTGCTTGTCCAAGCCTTTATTGAGATGACCAATAGCCTCAAAGCCTCATTCAAAGCGCTACGCTCACAGTTGGTCTACGATTCTCTGACCCAACTTCTTAGCCGAGAGGGGTTAGTTGAGCATTGTCATCAAATCCCGCAACTCAACGGGGGCCTTATCCTGATTGGGATTGATAAATTTCGCGATATTAACGACAGCTTAGGTCACCATCAGGCCGATCAACTGCTGGTTGCTATTGCTCAAAGACTGAAAGTAACCTTTCCCGAGCCCGCTCTGATTGCTCGGATTGGTGGCGATGAATTTGCTATCTACCTACCCGATGTGAATCAGCAAGATGATTTAAAAAGTGTGGCTACCGATATTCTCAAGCTGTTTGCCTCTCCATTTAGCATGCCAAGCGACAATATTGCTGTGAATGTGTCGATCGGAATTGTGTACCTTGAAGAACCGAATATGACCGTTTGGCTGCGTAATGGTAGCATCGCCCTCAGTAACGCAAAGGCAGAACATACGCATATCAGTTTTTACTCACCAGAGATGGCGAATGCTTCACGTAAAAGAATGCTCATGGTCACGCAGATAAAACTGGCGCTCGATAATCAAGAGTTCGTTCCCTTCTATCAGCCGATCGTCGATTTAAATAGTGGAGAAGTATTAGGCGCAGAAGCGCTTGCTCGTTGGATTTCCCCTGAATTCGGTTTGATCCCACCAATGGATTTTATTCCGATTGCTGAAGAGAGCGGATTGATCAATGCGATTGGCGAGCAGATCTTACGTCAAGCCTGTGCTGATACCGTTCGTGGTATTGCAGAAAATAAATGGCCATCGACATTCCATATGCATGTCAATCTATCGGTTAATCAACTCTCTCATCCCGATTTTATCGCTCAGTTACACAGCGTATTAGACGAATCCGGCCTACAGCCTGCCAACCTGACACTCGAAATCACCGAATCACGTATTGTCGATAATGACCCCGTCATCTTGCACAATATGCTTGAGTTGAAAAAAGCAAGAATACACATTGCAATCGATGATTTTGGTACAGGCTATAGTTCTCTCGCCTACTTACACAAACTTCCCTTCGATTGCCTAAAAATTGATAGAGAATTTGTCTCTCAACTCAATGCATACAATATTGAAAACAGCGTGGTAGCCGCGATCGTTAACATGACTCGCGGTTTTAAAGTCGAGCTGGTCGCTGAAGGCATAGAGACTCAAGAGCAGGTGGATTTGCTGAACCAACTCGGTTGCCCTCGCGGGCAAGGCTTCTTATTCAGTAAACCAATGGCTTATCAGGATTGGCCAACAGATCTGGTTAACATGAAGCAAAGTTAAACAAAATAAGTCCTTTTCTTTCTTTTGCTTAGCTGACAGCCCGTGGATTGGTTTTTATACTTAACGGCAAATACTGATAAGGACAACAATAATGATAACTTCATCACTCCCTTTAACGGATTTGCACCGTCATCTTGATGGAAATATCCGCACCCAAACTATTTTGGAATTAGGACAAAAATTTGGCGTTAAGCTACCCGCAAACACGTTAGAAACTCTTACCCCTTATGTACAAATTGTCGAAGCAGAACCCTCTCTGGTTGCCTTCTTATCCAAACTAGACTGGGGCGTAGCGGTACTAGGCGATCTTGATGCTTGCCGTCGTGTTGCCTACGAGAACGTCGAAGATGCGCTTAACGCCCGTATTGACTATGCCGAGCTACGTTTCTCTCCTTATTACATGGCCATGAAACACAGCTTACCTGTTGCAGGAGTGGTAGAAGCTGTTGTCGATGGAGTCCGCACTGGTGTGCGTGATTTTGGCATTCAAGCCAACCTTATTGGCATTATGAGCCGCACCTTTGGTACCGATGCTTGCCAACAAGAGCTCGACGCCATCCTAAGCCAGAAAAATCACATTGTGGCAGTCGATCTCGCAGGTGATGAATTGGGGCAACCCGGTGACCGCTTTATCCAACATTTTAAACAAGTCAGGGATGCAGGGTTGCATGTGACAGTTCACGCAGGTGAAGCGGCAGGGCCAGAAAGCATGTGGCAAGCGATCAGAGATCTGGGCGCTACAAGGATTGGTCATGGCGTCAAAGCCATCCATGATCCAAAACTGATGGACTATCTCGCCCAGCACCGGATCGGTATCGAATCATGCCTGACTTCCAACCTGCAGACGAGCACGGTGGATAGCCTAGCCACACATCCTCTTAAGCGTTTCTTAGAGCATGGTATTTTAGCCTGCATTAACACCGACGATCCTGCTGTAGAAGGAATTGAACTACCTTACGAATATGAAATCGCAGCGCCTCAAGCAGGCTTAAGCCAAGAGCAGATACGCCAAGCTCAGCTCAACGGTTTAGAGTTAGCCTTCCTCTCTGATTCAGAGAAAAAAGCGCTCCTCGCCAAAGCGGCACTACGCGGTTAATCAATCACATAACACTATCCGAGCCGATGCCAAAGCATCGGCTTTTTTATTGCTCGATGTAGGTATACAACAAGGCGATAAACTAGATCTATTAAACAGAGAATCAGCAGTTTGGCAGTTTGGGATGATTGAACATCGTAGAGGATGAGTACTGGGATAGGCGATAAGCGGTGATTAAAATCTGGCGTTCAATGATTTCCAGAAAGCAAAAAACCCAGTCCTAAGACTGGGTTTCGTAATAAGTGGCGGAGCGGACGGGACTCGAACCCGCGACCCCCGGCGTGACAGGCCGGTATTCTAACCGACTGAACTACCGCTCCGCTGTCTGGTTAGACAAAATTAAAAGCCTGGCGATGTTCTACTCTCACATGGGGAAACCCCACACTACCATCGACGCTGTTTCGTTTCACTTCTGAGTTCGGGATGGAGTCAGGTGGGTCCAAAACGCTATGGTCGCCAAGCAAATTCTGTTTTTGATTTCACTTTTTCTTAAAAAGTGATAACCAACAATTCTGGAAAGCTGTCTTCATTCTCTCAACACATTCTTATGCGCTTAACTTTGAGTCCACTACAAAACCCCTTGGGTGTTGTATGGTTAAGCCTCACGGGCAATTAGTACAGGTTAGCTCAACGCCTCACAACGCTTACACACCCTGCCTATCAACGTTCTAGTCTCGAACAACCCTTTAGGATACTTAAAGTATCAGGGAAGACTCATCTCAGGGCTCGCTTCGCGCTTAGATGCTTTCAGCGCTTATCAATTCCGAACTTAGCTACCGGGCAATGCGTCTGGCGACACAACCCGAACACCAGAGGTTCGTCCACTCCGGTCCTCTCGTACTAGGAGCAGCCCCCTTCAATCTTCCAACGCCCACGGCAGATAGGGACCGAACTGTCTCACGACGTTCTAAACCCAGCTCGCGTACCACTTTAAATGGCGAACAGCCATACCCTTGGGACCTACTTCAGCCCCAGGATGTGATGAGCCGACATCGAGGTGCCAAACACCGCCGTCGATATGAACTCTTGGGCGGTATCAGCCTGTTATCCCCGGAGTACCTTTTATCCGTTGAGCGATGGCCCTTCCATACAGAACCACCGGATCACTATGACCTGCTTTCGCACCTGCTCGAACCGTCATTCTCGCAGTTAAGCGGGCTTATGCCATTGCACTAACCTCACGATGTCCAACCGTGATTAGCCCACCTTCGTGCTCCTCCGTTACTCTTTGGGAGGAGACCGCCCCAGTCAAACTACCCACCAGGCACTGTCCTCACCCCAGATAATGGGGCTAAGTTAGAACATCAAACATACAAGGGTGGTATTTCAAGGACGGCTCCAACGCAACTGGCGTCACGTCTTCATAGCCTCCCACCTATCCTACACATGTAGGTTCAATGTTCAGTGCCAAGCTGTAGTAAAGGTTCACGGGGTCTTTCCGTCTAGCCGCGGGTACACTGCATCTTCACAGCGATTTCAATTTCACTGAGTCTCGGGTGGAGACAGCGTGGCCATCATTACGCCATTCGTGCAGGTCGGAACTTACCCGACAAGGAATTTCGCTACCTTAGGACCGTTATAGTTACGGCCGCCGTTTACCGGGGCTTCGATCAAGAGCTTCGCTTGCGCTAACCCCATCAATTAACCTTCCGGCACCGGGCAGGCGTCACACCGTATACGTCATCTTGCGATTTTGCACAGTGCTGTGTTTTTAATAAACAGTTGCAGCCACCTGGTATCTGCGACTCTCGTCAGCTCCATCCGCGAGGGACTTCACCATCAAGAGCGTACCTTCTCCCGAAGTTACGGTACCATTTTGCCTAGTTCCTTCACCCGAGTTCTCTCAAGCGCCTTGGTATTCTCTACCCGACCACCTGTGTCGGTTTGGGGTACGATTCCTGACTATCTGAAGCTTAGAGGCTTTTCCTGGAAGCATGGCATCAATGACTTCACTGCCGTAGCAGCTCGACGTCGTGTCTCAGCCTTAGAGAGAGCCGGATTTACCTAACTCTCAAGCCTACGCACTTGAACCAGGACAACCGTCGCCTGGCCCACCTAGCCTTCTCCGTCCCCCCATCGCAATAGTCAGAAGTACGGGAATATTAACCCGTTTCCCATCGATTACGCCTTTCGGCCT
The DNA here is from genome assembly GCF_058725505.1 of Serratia sp. A07. Taxonomy (NCBI): domain Bacteria; kingdom Pseudomonadati; phylum Pseudomonadota; class Gammaproteobacteria; order Enterobacterales; family Yersiniaceae; genus Serratia; species Serratia sp. A07. The sequence goes on along the minus strand of NZ_JBZXDO010000063.1, from coordinate 2,761 downwards.
CACCTTAGGGGTCGACTCACCCTGCCCCGATTAACGTTGGACAGGAACCCTTGGTCTTCCGGCGAGGAGGTTTTTCACCCCCTTTGTCGTTACTCATGTCAGCATTCGCACTTCTGATACCTCCAGCAAACCTTACGATTCACCTTCAACGGCTTACAGAACGCTCCCCTACCCAATATCTAAAAGATATTGCCGCAGCTTCGGTGTATTGCTTAGCCCCGTTACATCTTCCGCGCAGGCCGACTCGACTAGTGAGCTATTACGCTTTCTTTAAATGATGGCTGCTTCTAAGCCAACATCCTAGCTGTCTGAGCCTTCCCACATCGTTTCCCACTTAGCAATACTTTGGGACCTTAGCTGGCGGTCTGGGTTGTTTCCCTCTCCACGACGGACGTTAGCACCCGCCGTGTGTCTCCCGGATAGTACTTACTGGTATTCGGAGTTTGCAAAGGGTTGGTAAGTCGGGATGACCCCCTAGCCTTAACAGTGCTCTACCCCCAGTAGTATTCGTCCGAGGCGCTACCTAAATAGCTTTCGGGGAGAACCAGCTATCTCCGAGTTTGATTGGCCTTTCACCCCTAGCCACAAGTCATCCGCTAATTTTTCAACATTAGTCGGTTCGGTCCTCCAGTTGATGTTACTCAACCTTCAACCTGCCCATGGCTAGATCACCCGGTTTCGGGTCTATATCCAGAGACTGAGCGCCCAGTTAAGACTCGCTTTCGCTACGGCTCCCCTATACGGTTAACCTTGCCACTGAATATAAGTCGCTGACCCATTATACAAAAGGTACGCAGTCACACCACGAAGGTGCTCCTACTGCTTGTACGTACACGGTTTCAGGTTCTATTTCACTCCCCTCGCCGGGGTTCTTTTCGCCTTTCCCTCACGGTACTGGTTCACTATCGGTCAGTCAGGAGTATTTAGCCTTGGAGGATGGTCCCCCCATATTCAGACAGGATGTCACGTGTCCCGCCCTACTCGATTTCACGCTCGATGAAGCGTCGGTTACGGGGCTATCACCCTGTATCGCCAAGCTTTCCAGCTTGTTCACCTACTTCACCGAGCGCTTAAGGGCTAATCCAGGTTCGCTCGCCGCTACTACCGGAATCTCGGTTGATTTCTTCTCCTCGGGGTACTTAGATGTTTCAGTTCCCCCGGTTTGCTCTGTTAACCTATGTATTCAGTTAACAGTAACTGCTTATGCAGTTGGGTTTCCCCATTCGGAAATCGCAGACTCAAACGGCTCTTACTGCCTTATCTGCGCTTATCGCAAGTTAGTACGTCCTTCATCGCCTCTGACTGCCCAGGCATCCACCGTGTACGCTTAGTCACTTAACCATACAACCCGAAGGAGTTTCGGGTTGTTGTTTAAACAACCTAAGTTGTCTCGCGTTTAATTTACATGAGTGCGAGACAGATTTTGCCGGACTCAAATTTGAACAAGACCGAAGTCTTATTCGATACCAAGCACACTTGAATGTGTTGTTGGTGTTTATCTTTCGATAAACATTGAGAACTTTACAAACAACAATAATTTGTTGTTTTGTCAGCTTTCCAAATTGTTAAAGAGCAAGATTTTCTGATGAAAACCATTTTTAAACATTCTCAGCGAAAACGCTTAAAGATGGTGGAGTTATGCGGGATCGAACCGCAGACCTCCTGCGTGCAAGGCAGGCGCTCTCCCAGCTGAGCTATAACCCCATCGTTAGTGGTGGGTCTGAGTGGACTCGAACCACCGACCTTACGCTTATCAGGCGTACGCTCTAACCACCTGAGCTACAGACCCACTTAATGCTCAAATCTAAACCGAATCAATCTGTGTGGACACTCATCACGATAACCATCGTGTAAGGAGGTGATCCAGCGCCAGGTTCCCCTAGCGCTACCTTGTTACGACTTCACCCCAGTCATGAACCACAAAGTGGCAAGCGTCCTCCCGAAGGTTAAACTACCTGCTTCTTTTGCAGCCCACTCCCATGGTGTGACGGGCGGTGTGTACAAGGCCCGGGAACGTATTCACCGCAACATTCTGATTTGCGATTACTAGCGATTCCGACTTCATGGAGTCGAGTTGCAGACTCCAATCCGGACTACGACGTACTTTGTGAGATTCGCTCCACCTCGCGGTATCGCTGCCCTCTGTATACGCCATTGTAGCACGTGTGTAGCCCTACTCGTAAGGGCCATGATGACTTGACGTCGTCCCCACCTTCCTCCGGTTTATCACCGGCAGTCTCCCTGGAGTTCCCACCATTACGTGCTGGCAAACAAGGATAAGGGTTGCGCTCGTTGCGGGACTTAACCCAACATTTCACAACACGAGCTGACGACAGCCATGCAGCACCTGTCTCAGAGTTCCCGAAGGCACCAATCCATCTCTGGAAAGTTCTCTGGATGTCAAGAGTAGGTAAGGTTCTTCGCGTTGCATCGAATTAAACCACATGCTCCACCGCTTGTGCGGGCCCCCGTCAATTCATTTGAGTTTTAATCTTGCGACCGTACTCCCCAGGCGGTCTACTTAACGCGTTAGCTCCGAAAGCCACGACTCTAGGTCACAACCTCCAAGTAGACATCGTTTACGGCGTGGACTACCAGGGTATCTAATCCTGTTTGCTCCCCACGCTTTCGCATCTGAGTGTCAGTATCTGTCCAGGGGGCCGCCTTCGCCACCGGTATTCCTTCAGATCTCTACGCATTTCACCGCTACACCTGGAATTCTACCCCCCTCTACGAGACTCTAGCTTGCCAGTTTCAAATG
>NZ_JBZXDO010000062.1:0-9818 GCF_058725505.1 Serratia sp. A07 | reverse complement strand
CGTTGAGGTGAGGCTGGATCTTAAAGACGGTTGAGGCAGCTGTGCTGCCGTGCTCGTCCCGCAGGGGCGCTACGTTCTGGCTCTACCGCCAGATAAGAAAGCGTTTTCAGGCGGGTGAATTCCACCTCAATGACAGTCTCCGCCACCGCCATCTTTCTGATGAACTGGTACCGGGAGGGGAACAGGCCGGCGTGCTGGCCGAAATGAATATTCCTTTTTTGCAAAAACCGGTTAAACCGCAGCTCAGGGCGCTGGAGTCCGAATTGCACCGGCAGTGGAAAGCCTTCAACCGCGAGCTGAAGCAGGGGAAACTGAAACATCTGGAATACGATGCAGTAACGCAGAAACTGACCTGGCATAAGTCCGTGGTCAGCCGTCATAAGGCGCAGGAGAAGCGATTTTATGAGCAGTTGCCATTCTGCGATGTGACCGACGTCTTTCGGTTTGTTAACGGACAGTGCCGGTTTCTTCATGCCATGAAGCCGCTGCAACCCCGCTATGCAAAAAAGAATGCCGATGCAGACAGCCTGATGGCGGTCATCGTTGCCCAGGCGATGAATCACGGTAATCATGTGATGGCACGAACCAGCGATATTCCGTTCCATGTGCTGGAAACCACGTACGAACAGTACCTCCGCCTGGCGTCACTGGTCACGGCCAATGACTGCATCACCGATGCCACAGAAGCACTGCCGATTTTCCCGCACTATTCGTTTGATCCGGAAACGCTTTATGGTGCCGTTGACGGTCAGAAGTTTGCCATTGAACGGCCGACAGTAAAGGCCCGGCATTCACGTAAATACTTCGGCCGCGGTAAAGGCATAGTGGCCTACACGCTGCTGCGTAACCACATCCCGATCAACGGTTACCTGATTGGCACGAACGACTATGAAGCCCACCATGTCTTTGATATCTGGTACCGCAACACCTCAGAGGTGAAACCCACGGCCATCACCGGCGATATGCACAGTATAAATAAAGCCAACTTTGCGATCCTGCACTGGTTCGGCCTGCGCTTTGAGCCTCATTTTACGGACCTGAACCGGCAGTTACAGGAGCTGTACTGCATCAGAGATCCGTCGGTCTATAAAAAATGCCTGATCCAGCCCGCCGGACAGATTGACCGGGACCTTATCATCCGCGAAAAAAGCAATCTCGATCGCATCGTCGCCACGCTGGGGCTGAAAGAAATGACGCAGGGGACGCTGGTCCGCAAACTGTGCACGTACACCACGACCAATCCGACCCGCCAGGCATTATTCGAATATGACCGGCTGGTCCGTAGCATCTATACGCTGAAGTATCTGCGCGATCCGCAGCTGGAACGTAACATCCGACGTTCCCAGAACCAGATTGAATCTTATCACCAGCTGCGAGCCGTAGTGGCCAAAGTCGGCGGAAAGAAAGAGTTAACCGGGAAAAATGACATTGAAACAGACATCAGTAACCAGTGCGGGCGGCTGATTTCCAACGCGATCGTGCATTACAACTCGGCAATCCTGTCGCGATTGCTGGAACGACTGGAAGCGGAAGGCGATGCCAAGGGCATTGAAGCTCTGACCCGAATATCACCGGTTGCCTGGCAGCACATTTTGCTGAATGGACATTATACCTTTCAGAGCAGCAATGAACTTATCGATCTGAATGTGCTGGTTGCCGGGCTGAAACTGGGATAACGGGAATTTCGGCGGATCCGGCATTGATCCCCTTAGAGACGGTTGAGGCTGCAGCTCTAAAGTGGTCGCTCTGCTTATAGAGCAAAAACCGGTCAATTTATATTTATTTAGCAAAAAATATTATTATTATCTCAGTATGCATCATGCTTATTCTATATTAAAGAGCTAGACTGATTAATCTGAAGCAGAAGCGCACCAACACTGCGTAACTGTGACCCGCACAAGGATAAAACGATGGTAGTTATCCATAAAGCGTTGGATGAATGCAGTACCGGGTATCCGGTCTTTTATGAGAGTGATGTGGATATTCACCTCCCCCCCAAAATTGGCGTAGACTGGCAACTTAGCGGACAGCAAAAGCGGGTCGTCACGCCGGGACAGAATGAAGAATACTATCTGGCCGAGGTGTTGCATACACAGCAGCAGAGGAAAATTTCGGCGTTGTTTATCAGCCTGTTTAAGCTTCTAAAGGTGAGTTACCCCCGGGCAAAAAACATCACGCTGATTATCTATAACTACATCATACACAAGAGTCGTAAAACTCAACCCGGCCTGAAGGCGAACCCGAAGCTCAGTTTACTCGCTGGGGTGAACTATGTTGTACGATTTTGGCTGGAATTTTACTACATAATAACGTGTAACCATCAGTGCTATTCAATTAGGCAGTTGCTGAGAAAAGTTCATCATTTTATGGGAACCGTCAGTCCATCCACGGAGGAAAAAATTGGCTGGCGAAAATGTAGCGATATTAAGTGAGGTTATTTAGGAGGTGGAATAAGTTAATTTATGTACTGGAGAGAAATCTAACATCGATTTATTCAAGGAGAATGTATGCCGGTTACTATTAAACAGACTCAAGAAAATTCCCTTACCGCCTATCATGGCGTTAAATTTGGGGATGTAGATACTGTCTTAAGTGGAATTAAACGTCCAGATGGTTCAGCAGGTAACTTTGACAATGAGTGGAAAGGTTTCTATGTCGCAGATCAGCAGCGTGGGGCAATAGGATATGCCACGGTTTCTGATGAATATGCAAATGCAGCCATGGCAAAAGGGGATTACAGCGCATATGAAAAAGCAGGGGCCTTATTAAAAGTTGATTTCCCTGGGCCTGTCACTGTAGTAGAAGTAAATTCAGAAGCTGAGGCGGTTGGAATAAAAAATGCACTTGGTCTTGATGCAAATAAACCACTAATTGACCAAATGGGAGACCCTGCCACTATCCGTTCTAAATGGCCAGGCTCAAAATTAGTGGTTCTTAAAAGGGAAGTTGAGACACTTCCAGGAACTTACGAAATAATTATTCCGTGGAATCTCGCCGAATCAGGAAAGCCAGAAGTAGTTGAACGTTTTGATAAATTAAAATACGGGGAAGATGCTCGACAGGCTTTAGACTCCAAGCTTAGCTGTGGCGTAAGTACTCGCTCCTTGATATCAGTTTCTACCGGAGACAGAATATGTGGTCTGAACTGGGGCAGCATAAGAGAAAAAGCCGTCGATAAAGCCAAATCAGTCACATCCGACAAAAAATTTATCAACTCTTTGCCCAAGAGAGGAAAAAACAGCCCTGCCAATAAAAATGACATAAACACAATCTACGAATCATCAGCGAATCACTCCACCCTAAAAGGAGGAAGTGAAGTTATCCATAAGGCATCATTATTACTGTGGGTCGCTAATACTGCCGATGTTTTAACTAGTAATTCGTCATCAACTCTGGATAAAGCTACTGCCATTATCGGGATTGTACCTGGCATTGGGGATGCTTTTTCACTGGCTGATTCTATTGAGCATGATGATGTTGAAGGCATTATCACCAGTTCGATTGCCTTAGCGGCATTTACCGTTGCGCAAGCTGTACCCGTGGTAGGCGAACTCGTCGATTTAGCCTTACTTACAGAAGCAGCTATTTCATCGCTCGTTAACGTAATATCTAATTATATCCAGTCGACGCAAAGACCTGCCGTAACACTGCCAGGGACTATTTCTCCGGTAACTGTTAACGGTATAACACTAAAATGGCGTTCAGAGGCAGATAAGACAATTTCATTGACTCCAGATTATGGCCGCAAAGTTCAGATTTTAGAAATTTCTGCAGAACAGGGTAAAAGTGCCCCTCTGGTTGCTATTGTAGGGCATCAGAATGACGGCTATTTCAATCTTGAGCCAGAGCGGGTGATTATCATCCAAGACGATAAAATAACAACCGTTAACACATCATTTTTATCTCAGAAGTCAACTTACGTGGCCTTCCCGACTTCACCAATAACAGTAGCATACGGACGTCCCGTTTCTCTACGTCTCTCATATGCGACTAAAAATACTGGTGACCAGACGGTCAGAGCCCCATTCATAAATATCGCAATTGGTAATAATGGCCAATCAGCGCCACCTGCACCACTTGACGTACCGCAGGGCGTTAATGATCTCCTCGAAAAAAATTTCTGGGTGTCAACTCGATTTTATGTCCACAGTACCAAAGAGAGCTTCTCGAAAGTCAGCTATTTCAACCAGGGCGGCTATGTGGCCAGTCTAGAAATTTCTATCGGGAGTACAGTTTTATCGACGAGCAAGCTAGCTGTGGGACAAACAGAAGTTATAGATCTCACAGGGCATAATATACCCGATGGCTCAATATTAAGCACAAGAATCAATATTAGTGCTGGTCCATACAAAGATGGACCCCAAATAAACTATGGAATAGGAAGTGGCGAGACAGCCAATCTGAAATCATGGGGAACAATATTCAGCCCACAGCTTGATTTTGGCTAATCAGCAACCCATCTGTCACCAGTGATGAGCGAACGGAAAAATCTGGGGTTCCGGCGTAGAACCCCATGTTTATCAAAAAGATAAGCAAGTAACTGAGCATCATTAAGCGCGTGGTTATCGGTCAGGCGACGTAAAATGCGCTCGATATCTCCCGTGCTTTCGGTCAGTCGGCTCAGTTGGCGATGCATCTCGCCAGAGGCGTAATTTTTCTTTGCCAGCAACGATACGGCATGATCATACAGTTCCTGTTCAGTCACGGCTCACTCCTTTTGTCGTAATATAAACGGCACGGGGATCTGCCAACATGTCGCCACGGTCATCACGTCGGGTTTCCCCGCAGTACCGCCAGCAGGGCCTGGGTGTCCAGCCGGCCCACACCGTCGCTACCGGCCAGCAAGTCCTCAGCCAACTGGCGCTTTCGGCCGTGCAGGGCGACCATCTGTTCCTCGATGGTGTCTTCCATCACCAGACGGTATACCGTGACCGGGCGCTCTTGTCCTATTCGATGGGCGCGATCGCTCGCCTGGTCTTCAACGGCCGGGTTCCACCAGGGATCGAGATGAATGACGTAATCGGCGGCCGTCAGGTTGAGTCCGGTACCGCCGGCCTTCAGGCTTATCAGGAACAGGTCGCCCTCGCCGGACTGGAACGCGGCCACCCGCTTCTCCCGTTCGGTCGGCGAGGTTGAACCGTCCAGGTATTGACAGGCGATGCCCCGTTCATCCAGCGCCGTGCGCAACAGCGTCAGATGGTCGACGAACTGGCTGAATACCAGGGCCTTGTGGTGGTTTTCCTGCAGCTCGGCGATGATATCCAGACAGGCCGCCAGCTTGCTGCCTGCCAGCGGGAGGTTATCCAGCACCAGTGACGGGTGGCAGCAGAACCGGCGCAACCGGGTGATTTCCGTCAGCACCTGCAGCGGTTTGATGTCGTCACCGCCACTGTCCAGCCGCGCGACTGCCTGCTGGCGCAAGGCCTCGTACCAGTGTCGTTCCTCGTCACTCAGAGGAATGGTGTGGAGGATATCGGTGCGCGGCGGCAATTCGTCCAGTACCTGCGATTTGGTTCTGCGCAAGATAAACGGCTTAAGCAGCTGCTTCAGCGTGGTACCGGCCAACCGGTCACCCTGCTCAATCGGCGCCGCAAATCGTTGATTGAACAGTTTCAGCCCCCCAGCAGCCCAGGGTTGAGGAACCGGAATAGGCTCCACAGTTCGCCCAAGTGATTCTCGATTGGCGTGCCGCTCAGCGCCAGGCGGAAATCCGCCTTCAGCGCCATCACGGCGCGTGCCCGTTGGGTCTGTGCGTTCTTGATGGCTTGCGCTTCATCCAGCACCACGCTGTGCCATTGCCGGTCAGCAAACGCCGGAGCATCCTGCAGCAGCAGACCATAGCTGACCACCACCACATCGAATGCGCCCAGGTCCGCTGTCTCGCGTCGGAGCCGATAGTCCCGCAGACGGAGTGTGGGGGCGAACCGTTCGCTTTCGCTCAGCCAGTTGCCGGCAAGGGACGTGGGGACCACCACCAGTTGTGGTCCGCCCGGGGCGCGTTCGAGCAGCAGAGCCAGTGCCTGCAGGGTTTTCCCCAGCCCCATGTCATCGGCCAGGCAGGCGCCGACACCCCACTGCGCCAACCGGGACAGCCAGCAGAAGCCGGCCTGCTGGTAGTCGCGCAGTTCGGCTTTCAGCGTGGACGGTACCACGGGCTGATGTTTTTCCCTGTCCTTAAGCCCGCGTAGCTGCCGGCGCCAGTCGGCGTCACCGCCTAACTGCCCGGCTTCATCGGCGAGCGTTTTCAACATCGGCAGCGTCAGCGTATTGAGCGTGAGAGAGTCACTGTCACCGGCCAGCAGGGCTATCTGCTGCAGGCGCTGGCGCAGCTGATTATCCAGTGCCAGCCAGTCCTGCTCGCCGAGGCGGATGAACCGGCCGCGGCTTTCCTGCAGGAGGGCCAGTACCTGGCGCAGCTGCAACACCTTGCCGTCATCCAGTGCCAGTTCGCCGGACAGGGCAAACCATTCGCCCTGCCGGCGGACATGCAATTTCAGGGCCTGCATATCGCGACGTCCGCCCAGACGCAGGCGTTCACCTTCCGGCCAGACGCATTCAAGCTGCGCCGGGTCAATTGTGCGCAGTTGCGTCAGTGCCTCCAGGGCGTCCTGGGTATCGGTCAGCTGCCATTCGGTGGTGTCCGTTGTCGACGTTTCGAGTATAGGGCAGGCCGTCAGCACCTGCCGCAGCCGTTGTTGTTCTGCCGGCAGGTCGCGGCGGGTCTGTATCGCCTGGCCGTCGTGCTCGCCGTTGACGATGTCGCCGCCCCGTCCTGGCGGGAAAGCGGTGCCGTTGGGCAACGGGTGTACACGAAGTTGCAGACGCAGCCCCTCGCCAAGCGGCAGCAGATGCGCATACAGTTTTTCATCCGGGGGGACATGCGGAATGTGGGCCGTCAGCTCGGGCAGATTGGCCTGGACCGGCAGCAGGGGCGCGATGGATGACACCGACTGCAGGACCCGGTCGCGGGCGCTGGCCGGAATGCGCAGTTCCCGGCCGAGAATGCCGGCTATCTTGCGATGTTCGTCACTGACCGGATACACCACCAGGCGGGTCGGCGTTTCTTTTTCCCAGAGCAGTCCGCGGCTGTCGCTGATGCCCGGCGGGCGGAGCGTGAGGGCGAGATGTTCCCCCTCCTCCGTTATCACCAGCGTCACCTGCCCGGGTTCAATGTCGATGCGTATGTCCGGGGCGTCCTGCCAGAACACCGCCGGGTGGCCAACCAGCGCCGGCAAGGCGGCCTCCGCATCCAGCGTGTAGGTGCCGCTGTGCCCGTAAAAGGAATACGCGGAGGTGTAGTGAATGTGCCTTAACGCCTGCCGGTCCTGCGCCAGCAGCCAGGGCAGCGTGTCGGCCGCGTCGTTGAGGCGTTTGAGGGACAGCGGGCGCCCTTTGGTCCAGCCGTCCCGGTTGTATTTTTGCTCCCGGGGCTCCAGCGTCAGCTCGTAGCGATGCAGGGTCAAAAACCAGGCCATGCGGGATGTATTGGCGTTTTCCGCCGCCGTCAGCTGGCTCAGGGCGTCCAGGGCGTATTCCCATGACGCCCTTCGCCGATACAGGGCGCTCAGCGGATGAGGCAGTTGGGGCGCCTGCTGACGGTATTGCTGATGGAGCAGGTCGGCAATGTCCTTCTCCAGCCGGTGATAGCCGCGGGTGGCCAACTGTTCTCTGAATATCTCGAGACGTTGCTGCCCGCGTTCGCCGTCTTCGGTATCGCTTCGCCAGTGCCGGAGCAGCGCCAGCCAGACGCCGGCCATGCCGATGAGTGGCGTCGTGGCCTGTTCGGGTGAGGTGCCCTGCGGCGGCTTACCTTCGCATTCATGCAGCAGACCCAGCAGCAAAACCCAGCCACTGCCGAACCCCTCCTCGATGGCATGGTGGGCCAGTTCCCGAAGTGTTGCGGTATACGCAGGCTCATGATTGGCCAGCAGCGTTAACGCGGCCATCATGGACGGCAAGGGGGGCAGGTGCAGCTTGCGTTTGCGCGTGGCCTTGCGGTACTGACTGACGAGCAGCCGGTATGCCTCGATCGCCGTGTCTTTTTGTCCGCGGCACAGTGCCATCCAGCCGGTGACGGTCGGGGGCAGTTCCCCCTCCCCCGCTATTTGGTCAAGGCGGCCCTGGTCGCCGCGCCACAGGGCCTGCAATGCCAGGGGTTCTCGTAACGCAGGTGGTGTTGTGCTCCGTGCCTCGCTGAAGGTGCAGGCATACTGATAGAGTGCGGAACACTCCGTGAGGCGATAGCAGGCATCAACGAGAAAGCTGGCCAGCAGCGCTATCTGAATACCCTCGTTCAACAGCGCAAAGGTATGCCTGCCGGCCTCGTCAGCCAACAGCTGAAAAGCCGGATGTGCCTGTGGGGAATACCCCGGATTTGTTATCCATTCGTCCAGGTATTGCGGCAGGGCCGCCTCGTCTCCGGCGAGAAGCGCGTGCCACATCCGGGCCCTGCGTGTACGCAGGCCGCTGAACAGGCGTGAATGGCCAGGGTGATGCGGGAAGCCCCCCAGACTGCGGGGTGAGTGGCCATGTAGCGGTAAACCCCATTATCATGACCGGCCAGGTGGTAGCGGTTGTTCCTTTCCAGCAGCCATCCCTGTGCCAACAGCACTTTCAGCGCTTCCGCCATTTCCGCGGGATTCATGCGGCGGTGGGCAGCGGGGCTTATCTCCAGCTGATGCAGGTTATCCAACAGGGCGGATTTTGCCAAATCGTCATGCAGGGCGAGCTGGCAGAGGATGGCGGTGAGAGGGATGGACAGATGCGCAATCCCGGTCTCCGCGTTGTCAGCGCGTGAAGGTGTGTTTTTGTGTCCGGTCATGGTATCACCCTGTTAACGTGACCTCAGCACCGCCGGCTGCGTGTCTGCCGGCGACGGTGGGTCAGGTGCCGCTATCTCTGTCCTTTTACCGGGCTGCGATGATGTCGTTTACGCAGGCTCCAGCGCGATGGTGTGGCAGGTCGCCGTGCTGTTAAGTCGGCGAGTGCCCAGCCCGTATTCTGCCATGACGTGCATAAACCGGTCGGCGTCACCGACCACCCGAAAGGTGACGGGGTGCAGATGGCGGCCGTCCTGGGCAAAAGCGGCATTCAGCGCCGTTTTTTCGACATAGAACCCGTTATGCTGTGACGGTGTCGGCACGACGCCGGACTTCCACTCTTTCGCGTCCAGCACATAATTGTCCCAGCCCTGGTCTTTCAGAGTTTCAGAAGCGTAGGTGAGCCGGAACAGGTCGGACTGAGCGGCCAGGTTGCCGCTGCAGGAGCGAAAGAGGTAGTCAAGATGCTGGCGCAGTTTGCCCGCCGGGCCGTGTTTGCGGCCACGTTCGAGTAACCACTGGATATCAATCGCGACGCTCCTGGGGAAGCGTTTTTGCTTTTGGGCGGTGGCCAGCCAGCGGATCAGGAACAGGTTTTCGGCATAGGGCGTGCCGGCGATACCGTCCTGGCGCGCCAGCCCCAGTGCTGCCAGGGCGCAGAACGCCAGATGGCTGAGCGCTGAGGTGGTGTTTTCCGGGGAAACGGATGCGGTTTTATCTGTCAATGGCTGCCCTGCCCGTCGACGCAAAGGATTAGTGGCGAATTTGGGCCAGGTCGTCAGCGGTCAGCCCGGTCATTTTCATCACCGAATCGCGATCGAGGCCGTTGGCCAGCATGGTGCGGGCAACTTCGAGTTTGCCTTCATTGCGACCTTTCTCAATACCGCGTTGTTCACCCAACTGGATACCTTTCTGGATACCCTGTTCGATACCCTTCTCGATACCTTTTTGTTCAAGCTGTTGTGCGATGGTCATCAGTTCCTCCTCGTGTTGCGGAAC
>NZ_JBZXDO010000061.1:0-10000 GCF_058725505.1 Serratia sp. A07 | reverse complement strand
TATCCGATTGATATGAGTTTTTAGGTAAGAAAGCAGGGAAAGTATAAGTCGTGGCGATGAAGGGGGAAAGTACTTCGGCTGCGCAGCAGACGAGCTCACGCCGCAGGCGTGCTACTGTTCTGGACCCGTTCGATTATCTGCTGTCTATTGCACGGCGAGAGGTGCAACTGGTAGATACCGTTGAATATCTCCGGCGCGAAGAAAAGCAGCGTCGTCAGAATATCGAAAGGCTTATCCAGATTGAGCGTAATGCTAAATCGCGGATCCGCCGGGCAGGATGTAAAGAGCCTTTGCCTCTGTGGCAGAATGAGGTGATTGCAAAATGACACCACAACAACGACGTAAACACCTCAACGCTCTTAATGAAGTGGCGAAAGTTTCACACAAACGCTATCTGGGCCGTCCTGCATTGCTCACGGGCATTCAGTCTGCATGGGTTAAATCGCTACTCTCTGTTTGGGGGGAGAGTATGGGGGGGAGAACCACTCCGCTAAAGCCGAGGAGCCATTCTTGCTGGCGTATGGTGAAAGGAAGCCGGTGGTCTGATAAATCGTTAGAGCGGTTCACCACCGCGCTTAAGCAGGCTCGTGATGAGGGGTTCCAGGGACAGCAGGCATTAAATCGCGCACGCGCAATTTTATGGCCTAAACCTGCTGCCAACGCAATAGATAACGCTATTCACGATGATGATATCAATTTTATTGAGCAGTGTGTTTTGCAGGCTTTCGATGTGAGCGAACCGGTATATGTTGTTGGTGTGAGCTATTACACCTCACGCAAAAAAATCTCAGATATCACCCGCGAGTTACAGCAAATTGCACCGTGGCTGACAGTGGAGCAAGCCAGAGAAAGAGTGAAATGGTGTCTGCAAATATTCAGAGCCAAGGTTTTTTTATCGGCAAAAAATCGCTGATCGTGAACATTTTGAAAAAAAACTTGAAATTTACCCAGAAAGTTAGATAATTCATTCATGCTTGGCAGAGCTGCGCCACGATGGCAGCGACAAGAAGCGACAATTTGATTACATAGCAAGCCCCGTTAATTCGGGGCTTTTTGTTTTACGGCGATACGACAGGGGTATTCGCGAGATGCATTGCATCAGTACCCCTGTCATAGCGCCGTGCAGCAAGGATTTAAAGTTAGTGTTGTAGAGGTGTTCGGGTTAAATTTCAAACTGATTTTGATGTATAATCTTTCCCCACACTAATAGTAATTTGTATCAACTCTATGGATGGCTCATGTTTAAAATTAAAACCAAGTACTTAAAGATTGTTTTTCGATATGTATGCATGGTTATTGCTGCGTTACTTTCGATAATCACACTTCCGTATTTGACCTCTAATTTCATGCTTAAAGTTTTGATTATTTCTGCCTTTATTATTCTTGGTGGGGTTGTTTCAATGTTTATTACCAAGGAGTGGGATGACTCAGAGTAACTCATGAAATAATAGGGGGTTGCTTAGGTTGAGTGTTTGAGGCTGCGTTTAAACGCGGCCTTTTTAATTTCTGATGCCCAGCGGGGTAAGGATATATGAAAATGCCTCATAAAAGCCCCGAATGGTGGGCCGTTTTTACAGACTGGATTTCGTCAGTCAAAGAGCAGGGGATTGCCGCAGTCCTCGCCGGCGTGATGGCGTATTTGCGCAGTAAATACGAAGGTGATGGCGGCTGGAAATCATTATTTGATGCGCTAATTTGCTCGATTTTTGGCTGGTTCGTTAAAGACGGCTTGACAGTAATTGGCGTTGGTACGGATTGGGCATATCTCGCCAGTGTTTTCGTTGGATTCCTCGGGACTAAATATTTCAGCAATCGGATAAAGGAAATCGCCGATAAGAGAATGGGAGGCAAAAATTGACTAATTTTTCTTTCAGCGAACGCAGCAAAAAAAATCTGCAAGGCGTCAATCCTGCTCTGATTGCCGTCGCCCGCCGCGCTCTTGAATTATCACCAGTGGATTTCGGCATTACTGAGGGGCTTCGCACGATGGAGCGCCAACGTGAAATGGTACGGACCGGAAAAAGCCAAACGCTGAAAAGTCGCCACTTGACCGGGCACGCGGTGGATGTGGTTGCGTATTTGGGCGCCAACATCAGCTGGGAATGGAAGTATTACGAGCAGATCGCCGCGGCGTTTAAGCAGGCCGGCAAAGAGTTGGGCACGGTGATCGAGTGGGGCGGTGACTGGAAAACCCTGAAAGACGGCCCGCACTTCCAACTTTCAGTGAAGGATTTTCCGGCATGACCGGCTGGCTGCAAAAACTGACGCAGGGCGGTTTAGTGATCTTGCTGCTGGTGGCTATTAGCCTGGGCGGCTACAGCTCATTGCTATCACATCGATTGGAACTGGCACGGAGGCAGTCGGCGGAGCAACAGAAGACGCTGGCGCAGCAGGCTGGGCTGATCACTACATTGCGCGCGGATGACGCCCGTAATCGCGCAATGATGGCCGAACAGCAACGGAGAGAGCAGCAGCTGCGCCAGCGGGGCGAAATCTACCAGAGGAAGTATGAGGATGCCATTAAAAACGACGAGTGTGCTCGCCGCGTTGCTCCTGTCGCTGTGCTTGACCTCTTGCGCGGAAAGGATACCGGCTCCACCGGAGCCTATCGTTCTGTTGCCCCCTGAGTCCGTATTCAAGCCGTGCGAGGTGCCAACGTTACAAGGCGACACTTGGGGCGACATTGGCAGCTATGCGCTGGCGCTCCAGACAGCTCTATCAATCTGTGCCGGCCAGGTGGCCACGCTTAACCAATGGCGGGAAACCGCCGGGAGAAAATAATGAAAGACCAGTTAGCCCAACGTATTCAAGCGTTCATGAAGCAATATGACCCGGCAGAGTTCGGCGACGAAGAGGCAAACGGTGGGGAGACTTATGCAACTGCGTTTTCCGTAGCGCTGGCTGAACAGCTCTTGCCTGCATTATCGTCGCTGGCGAAGACGGTTCTGACCCTAGAGCAGATTAAAGAGCTGGCACGCTTCGCAGAAGAGGAAGGCCAGCCGTCCTACACCATTACCACCGGCACTATTCCAGCGTTTGAGGCTGAGGATGGCGAGGTTCCTGAGTACAACGGCTTGATCGCCTATTCGGAGTCGGAAGATCACGGCGTTCTGCAGTTGGACTGATGGCATTACAGATGGCCTTTACGAGGGCCATCGATAATGCGCAAGCAAAATCACCGGCGGATCCTGCCTGGTCACCCTGACCGTTATCTGCTGGTGGTTTTTATTTTGTTCTGAATTTTTGCGTTGGCCACAAAGAAAATCAGCATAAACGATCTGTATTCGTAGATGGTGGTTGGCGGTATTCCCGAGTGGGTATTCCAGAGGTCAGCAGAAAATTCTAAAGGAAGGTGGGCGGCCATCGGTAGTTGGAGCTACCGACAGCCATTCATACCCACACACTCGTCATGATGAGTATGAACCAAGGCCCACTTGCTCTCGAGAGCAGGGCCATAGTATTGGATCCTCTGAAATGACCAAAGAAAAAAATCAATCGGCGCTGGCGATTGTCTATCGATCGCTCAATTCGTTGATTGCTTACGCAAGAAATTCCCGTACGCATACTGACGAGCAGGTGCGTAAAATCGCTGATAGCATCGAGGCGTTCGGTTGGACAAACCCGGTGCTGATCGATGAAAGCGGTGAGATTATCGCTGGTCACGGCCGGGTGATGGCGGCTGATCTGTTGGTTTTTGATGAGGTTCCTTGCATCGTTCTGGCTGGTTTGAATGACCAGCAGAAAAAGGCATATCGCATCGCTGACAATAAATTGCCACTGAGTGCAGGCTGGGACGACGATATGCTTCGTCTGGAGCTGGCTGATCTCTTGGATGCGGATTTCGATATTTCGCTAACTGGCTTTGATGAGTCAGAGCTGGATGCTTTATTCGCGGATGACGAGCCGCAGGAAGCGGGCGATGATCCGTATACAGCAAAAATCGACACGCCGGTTTATGAGCCATCGGAAGTTACGCCGGCCATTTCTGAGCTGTACGATGAGACAAAAACGCGAAGCCTTTTGAAGAACATCAAGGCAGCGGATCTTCCCAAGGAGATCGCCGCATTTTTGATGTGCGCGGCAGAACGCCACACTGTTTTCAACTTCAACAAAATTGCCGACTATTACGCCAGTGCACCGGCGGAGATC
This sequence comes from Serratia sp. A07, assembly GCF_058725505.1. Classification (NCBI taxonomy): domain Bacteria; kingdom Pseudomonadati; phylum Pseudomonadota; class Gammaproteobacteria; order Enterobacterales; family Yersiniaceae; genus Serratia; species Serratia sp. A07. The sequence goes on along the minus strand of NZ_JBZXDO010000061.1, from coordinate 5,851 downwards.
CAGGCATTATTTGAAGAGTCCGCCTTGGTAATCATTGATTACGGGCAGGCTATCGAGAATGGTTTCGTCCACATGACCAAAAACATGGTTGATATCGTGTACGGTGATGAGGAGGACGGCGATGCGTGAGGATTTCTGCGCGTTTATTTTGACGCATGGCCGGCCCGATAAAATTTATACCTACCGGCAGTTGAGGAAACAAGGATACACAGGGAAAGTTTATATCGTTATCGATGACGAGGATAAAACCCGTCAGCAGTACATTGAGCAATTCGGCGACAATGTGCTTACCTTCTCGAAATCGGAGATTGCCGCCCGGTTTGATGAGGCTGACAACTTCGGCGATCGGCGTTCAATTTTCTACGCCCGCAACGCCTGTTTCGACCTTGCGAAAAAAGTAAGGTGCAAATACTTCATCCAACTGGATGACGATTACACTGCCTTTCAATTTCGCGTAGGTAAAGACCTGGAGGCTGGGTATACGCTCATTCAGGATCTGGACGCCATCTTGTGCGAAATGTTGGCGTACTACGAATCAATCCCCGCAGCGTCGATCGCTATGGCTCAAGGTGGCGATTTTCTCGGAAGTGGCGGTGATAAAAATGCGGCCTGGCTTAAGCGTAAGGCGATGAATAGCTTCATCTGCTCAACGGACCGCCCATTCGCCTTTATGGGGCGCGTGAACGAAGACGTGAATACGTATACGAACCTTGGCCGCCGGGGTGAGTTATTCATGACCGTCGGGGCAGTCCAGCTATTGCAGAAGCAGACGCAAACCAACTCCGGCGGTATGACAGAGCTGTACTTGGATTCAGGTACATACGTGAAAAGCTTTTACTCGGTGATGTTTTCTCCATCATGCGTAAAAATTTCACTGATGGGGGCCCTTCACAAACGTATTCACCACAAAGTCTCATGGAATAACGCTGCTGTAAAAATACTGCACGAAAAATACCGGAAATCCTCCCCGAATAAAAACGGGGGTGATGCATGATCCCTTACCGTAAGGTTGAGTCGCTGGCTGCTTGCCGGATGACCGAACAACAAATTGCTGATGTGCTTGATATTGACCTTGGCGAACTGAAAAAGGAGCCGGGGGAGATTGCTGCATTCCGCGAGGCCATTCGAAAAGGTAGGGCAAAAGGAGAAGCAGAAATACGGACAGCATTATACCGAAAAGCCAAAGGCGGAGATCCGCGAGCATTTCAAGAGCTGCTGAGGCGCGAGAAACAACAGGACAGTGATTGATGAGCAAACCCGACTGGAAGGAGCTGCAATCTCAGTTTGCTGCCGCTCACACCAGTACGGGGATAAAGCTGAAAGACTGGTGTGAAAAGCAGGGATTGGTTTATGACACAGCCCGCCGCTACATAAAAAAGTCTGCGCAGAATAATGCGCAAAAAAAAACTGCGCAGGTTGTTGCGCAGAATCCTAATGACACCGCGCCAGAACAGGGGAAGGGAAAGAGAAGGGCAGTAAAAAACTGCGCAAAACAGGATCCGGAAAGATCCTCTTTTTGCGCAGATCTCTCCGATAAAGAAAAACTGTTAGTTTCCTACTATCTGGAGTGCCGAAATAAGTACGAGGCATACCGTAAGGCTGGTTATACCGGAAGCGAAAGAAACGCCCGGCTGCTGTATCGCAAGCCTTCGGTGGCGAGAGCCATTAACCAGGGTATTGAGCAGTTGAGTGAGCACGCAATATTAAGTGCTCAGGACATTCTCAAGCACTGGCATGAAATAGCGATTGCAGATCCCGGCGAGATTTCACAGATGCGCCGGTGCTGCTGCCGGTATTGCTGGGGAGAAAATTTCCTTTACCAGTGGCGCGACATTGAAGAGTTCGACAAGGCCGCAGAAAAAGCGTCGAAGGACAGTAAGCCTGAGCCTGAATACGGTGGCCTTGGATTTATCCCGAACGATGATCCAAACCCCGATTGCCCTAAATGTGCCGGCGAAGGCTTGGCTGATGTCCATCTGTCCGATACGCGGGATGTTGTCGGGCCAGCCCGTCGGCTGATCGCCGGTGTGAAGAAAACCAAGTTCGGGATCGAGGTTATGATGCGTGATCAGGATGCGGCATTAAAAAACCTCGCTGCTTTCCACAATCTTGCCTCCAGTGAACAGGAAAGAGAACTTCGGCTACTTGAAATCGAACGTGTTCGCCTGAGCAATGAAAAAATCAAAGTCGAAATCGCGAACCTTCGCAATGGAGGCAGTGGTGATAAACCACCGGTCAATCAATATAGCCCTGATGATTACCGCGCTGCTGCTTCATCACTCGACGATGAATTTGGGGATCTGGACTAATGAGAATACTCGAATGGGAGGATCTCGATTTTCCTGCGCGGGTAGCCTTGAAAGCCAAGTCTGAAAAAAGCTTCCTCAATTTTACCCGGTTGCAGTTCGAGCTTCAGAGCGGTCAGCGGATGATGGTCAACTGGCATCATCGCCTTATGGCCTCGAAAATCGATGACCTGATAAAAGGCGAACTACGGCCGCGCAACCTGATCGTCAACATTCCACCTGGTGGCACAAAAACGGAGTTCTTTTCGATACATCTGCCCGCTTACGTGAACATGTTGGTGCAGACCGAGAAGTTACGCAGATTCCGCAACCTGAATATTTCTTTTGCCGATACGCTGGTAAAGCGAAATTCTCGTCGTACCCGCGACCTGATCTTGAGTCGGGAATATCAGGAATTCTGGCCGTGCAGCTTTGGCGTCAACCAGGCGGAAGAATGGGAAATTGTCGATACGAAGGGCCGCTCTATCGGGCAAACCGTATCACGCTCAAGTGGCGGTCAGATCACCGGCGGACGCGGAGGTTACGCCGGGCCTGATTTTTCTGGTTTCGTCTGTCTGGACGACTACAACAAGCCCGACGATATGTTTTCTGCATCTCGTCGGGATGCCGCCAACCGCTTGCTGGTGAATACCATCCGCTCTCGTCGTGGTGATAAGTCAAAAGATCATCCGACCCCGTTCGTCAGCATCCAGCAACGTCTGCATATGAAAGACGCTACCGGTTTTATGCTGGCCGGCGGCATGGGCGTAGATTTCCACCACGTCGCGATCCCGGCGTTGGTCAGTGAAGAATTTATCGATTCACTGGCTGAACCGTGGCGTTCGATGTGCTGGAGCCAGGTAAAAAACACCGAAAGCGTGGTGGTGAACGGTGTCCGGTATTGGTCCTACTGGCCGGAAAACGAGTACATCGGCGACCTGCTGAAACTGTGGGAAAGCGACGAATACACGTTTTGGAGCCAGTACATGCAGCGCCCGCGGGCACTGACCGGTGGTCTGATTGATACAGCCTGGTTCCCCCGTTACGAAACACTGCCGTTACTGACTCACCGCGCCGTTTACGTGGATACAAACAGCGGGAAAGTTGAGGACTATAACGATTACACGGTCTTCACGCTGGTGGGTGTCGACCGGGCTAAAAATCTCTACATCATCGACAGTGTGCGTGGTCGTTGGGACCCGGAAGACTTGCTGAAAAAGGCGGTTGAGCTGTGGGAAAAATGGAAGCCGCATAACCCTCGCCAGCCGGCACCGCTTCGTCATATGGCGATAGAGGATAAACAGGCGGGCCAGGGTCTGATCACCACGCTGAAAAAACGTAAAAGCATCCCGATCCTGGAAATTCCTCGCGGTGCCGGGCAGAACAAGCTGATCCGTTGCCTGAACGTCATACCTCAAATCAAAACCGGCACTGTCTATGTACCCGCCATCATGGCCGACGATGGCCGAAAAGTCGCTTATGTGAAGTATCACGACGGTAGGATCGCAGCGGCAACCGATTGGGTGCTGCCCGGTTTGGCCGAATGTGCTGATTTTTCTGCCGACGACAGCCACGCGAATGATGACATGTTGGATACCTGGATGGATGCGATCGATATAGAACTGATTTCCGCCCTGGGGATCTCTGAAAAAGACTGGGTGTAAAAATGAAAAAACGGTCACCACCTGACGTTGGCGGCAAGCCGCGTATACGCCTGACGGCTGACGGACTCGAAAACGTAATGACCGGAATGGGGACCGAACGGGACCGCCGGACACATAACCGCTTTATGCTCGGCACTATGCAGGACTTTGCCGAAATGGAGTCTGCATACATCGAAAACTGGGTAGCACGCGCCATAGTTGATTTTCCTGTTGAGGATGCAACGCGGGAATGGCGCACGTTCTCAACTGACGACGCGAAGGTGCTACAGGATGCCGAAAAGCAATTCGGTATCCAGAGCATTACTCAAGATGCGTTTCGTTGGGCAGGAGTATATGGCGGTGCCGGGGTATTGATGCTTACAGATCAAGACCTCGCAAAACCGTTAAACCTGAAAAAAATTAAAAAGGGTTCGCTGAAGCAGCTAAAGGTGCTCGACCGCATGCTGATCAACGGGTTCGATTATAACGTCACCAATATTCTGGCAGATAACTACATGCGCCCGGAGGTGTACCGGGTAAACGGTGGGCTGCAAAATATTCACCACAGCCATTTTGTTGTTGCTCCAGGTGCGGCACTGCCAATGAGGCTACGGCTGATTAATGGTGGGTGGGATGATAGCCAGTTGCGGCGCTGTTTGGACGACATCAAGGATTCAGTGGCGGCAAAAGGTGGCATAGCGTCTCTGATTCTGGAGGCCAACGTCGACACCATAACCCGCACCAACTTGAGTAATGATCTGTCCACTGGCGATATGGATGAAGCGATAGCAAAGCGTTACCGCTTGTTCGGTATGATGAAATCCCTTTTTCGCTTGGCACTGCTGGATTCGAATGAAGCCTTCGATCGCAAGCCGATCTCATTTGGTGGATTAGGCGAAATCCTCGCGGTGTTGATGGAGTGGACATCGGGGGCCGCTGGTATTCCCATGACGCGCCTATTTGGCGTGCAGGCGAAAGGGCTCGGTGATTCTGGTCAGGGGGATATGAACAACTACAACAACAATATTCGCGGGCAGCAGACGACAAAATACAGGCCGTTCCTCAGCAATCTTGATGCTGTTTGGATCCGCTCAACTTTGGGTGCGATCCCCGATGGCTACGATTTCGAGTTTTCACCGTTGGCGCAGCCAAGCGATAGCGAACTTCATGATCAGCGTCTGGCTGACGCACAGGCTGATGATATTCGCCTGCAACAGAGGGTCGTCAAGCCGTCGCAAGTTGCACGTAAATTGATGGATCAGGGGCTTTATGGCATCGACGAATCTGATATTACCCGCATCGAAGACGATGAAAGCGCCGACCGGGACGGTGATTATCAATTCCGGCTGGGACAAACTGAAGGCCCGAATGGCAACAGTGTCCCAGACCCGAAGGAAGCCGATCCGACCGGTAACGCTGAATGACGATACCGAGAAATTCTACAACGGCCAGTTACGGGCGTTAATCCGCTTAATGGCCGGCTCGGTCGAATCTGTGCTCATTCCGGTGCTACGTCGCAACTACACCGCCGATAGCTTTCTTACTGATCTGATTAAAGAGGCCATCCGCCAGGCATCAGAGCAGTTTTACTCGGCAACACTGCAAGCACAGTTTCACCGGTTGGCTCAAACCGTGGTCAGTCGGGCTGAGTCTGATTCATCCAGTGCGTTTGTTGAGCAGATTAACCGGTCAATAGGCATTGATATGTCTGCGCTGGTAACGCGGGAAAGCCTGGGTGATTTTTTTGATGCCTCGGTGGAAAGTAACGTCGCGCTGATCAAATCACTATCGTCCGATTACTTTGATGACATCCAGCGTGAAGTGATGGATAGCATCATGCGTGGTGTATCTCGCGTCAATTATTTTGGCCGGTCGGCGACAATTAAAATGGCCGGTTCACTACGGCGCCAGTGATGCCGCCTC
>NZ_JBZXDO010000060.1:0-10017 GCF_058725505.1 Serratia sp. A07 | reverse complement strand
TATCCGATTGATATGAGTTTTTAGGTAAGAAAGCAGGGAAAGTATAAGTCGTGGCGATGAAGGGGGAAAGTACTTCGGCTGCGCAGCAGACGAGCTCACGCCGCAGGCGTGCTACTGTTCCTCATATAAGAAATATGAAACCGCGTTTAAAATTCGTCTACCAATTAATGACTGTAAAACATAAGAATATCTTTATTTAACGATCTGATATTTTGTGATTTAGAGTTTAGCGGAATTTTATTCTAAATTATCAAAAATAACAATCCAAAATATCGAGATGACTAGACAGAGTAGTGCGTTGATCTGTATTATACGTGTCGAACACAACGCTTCGACTGTGATGGTGGAGTTATAAGCTGCATTGGAAATCCAATGAAAGCCAGAGAGACATGTAAGTCAGTTACGAGGCGAGTTGCAATCTCTAGCCCTTGCAATTTCACCCTTCACGGGATGAATTATGTTACACACAAGCATGTGACGTGCTTATTTAAAAATCATGACTACCTGGCAATTTATTCAAACTTTGACAGCAATGTTGAGTTTGATGATGTATTTATCCATGTACGCACGAATGCAAGTGCGGAGTTGAGATTAATACAAAAATTTATAACGTTACGCTCGCCGCCACGAATCATTGTCTTGGTGAATAATGCACATGTTCCTACTCTGAAATTTCTTCGTGCTATGGGCATGGTTTTTATTGCTTCACTGCGTGACTCATTGAGCAATATTGGCAAGCTTCTTCAGGACTCTTCGATGGTGGGTTATATGAGCCCGGACTTGCATGCTGTTATCAAGGCAATTCAGCCGGCTCCCGTCTGGGCTGCGGAATGGGACGCTTTCGATGGTGTTCAATATTTAACGCCGACGGAAACGGAAATCATCCTGGATTTACTTCAGGGCATATCACCCTGGCAGATAGCTAGAAAGCGGTTTGTCTCGGTCAAGACCGTCAGTACACACAAGCTCAATGCCCTAAGAAAAATGGAAATCCAGGGGCTCAATGAATTTTTTATCACGCCTCAACGTTAAATAATGCGAGGTCGTTGACCGCGGAGAAGAAAGTTTCTCACCGCACCTGCCGGCCAAAAATTTTCTGCCGGCTTTACCCATAAATCCACATGAAAGGGATACGTCATGATGAATGCAGTCAAGAAAACCGCCTATGCCCTCGCGGTGCTGGCCACCTCTACCGCCGCCATGGCCGAGAGCGTTGATGTGAAGGTCATTGGTACCATCACCCCAACAGCCTGCAAACCGACGCTGAGCGGCGGCGGTGCCATTGATTATGGTACCATTGCGCCACAATCCTTAAATAAGGATGCACTTAAACAGCTGGACAATAAACAGCTGGACTTTGCCATTACCTGTGATGCACCGGCAAAGTTGGGTTTAACTGCGATAAATGGCCGCCCTAATACCGTGGCAGGCACAACAGAAACCGATAAGTATGCAGGGGATGCTCCAGCAGGCATCTCCAGGGATAACGGCTCTAAGGTGGTTGGTTTGGGGTTGGATGGTGATAAAAAGATTGGGGGATACAACCTTGCCATTTCAGATGTATTAGCTGATGGTAACAAAGTTGGCTATATTTACAGCTATGATAAAAATGAATGGAAAACAGAACCAACAGGCAAGAGTGCGATGTTTGACAATCAATACCAGGTCTCAACGTGGTCTAAACCTGGCACCCTGACGCCAATTGCCTTCACCACCCTGGCCGGCAAGCTGAATGTCCAGGCCTACATCAACAAGGCCTCCGAGCTTGACCTCACCAAACCCGTCAAACTGGACGGTCTGACCACCCTGGAGCTGGTCTACCTGTAATTCACCTGTTGACCGGGCCTCGCTCCCGGTCTTTTTTCGGTCGTGACCGGCCTTTTTTTCTTTTCGCTTACCGACACGGATGATTTCTCGCATGAACCTCTCTGCTTTTTGCGCAGCCTCCGCGGCAGCCCTGTGGCTGTTTTCTGCCAGTGCCCAGGCGACGGGCGTGCTGCCCGAGTCGTCGGTGGTTATCGTTGAGGAAGGCGATGATGAAGGCGCCATCAACCTGCAAAACACTGACAGCTTTCCCGTTTTGCTGCTGACCACCCTGCAGGATATCGAGCAGGACACCGAAAAATTGCTGGTCGTGACGCCACCGGCGGCCCGCGTTGAACCCGGCAAGACCCAGCGCATCCGCTTCATGCTGACCGCCAAAACGCCGCTCAAAACAGAGCGTCTCAAGCGCGTGGTGTTTGAAGGCGTGCCTCCACAGGAAAAAGACAAGAACGTGGTGCGCATGACGGTGCGCCAGAACCTGCCGATCATCATTCGCCCTGCCGGCCTCGCGCGGGATGAAGCGCCCTGGAAACGTCTGATATGGTCACTCAAGGGCGGGGTCCTGAGCGTCAACAACCCGTCTGCGTATGTCGTGCGCCTGGGCCAGGCGGTGACCACGCTACCTGACCAGGCGACCTGGATGCTGCCGCACACCTATGTATTGCCGGGCCAGCAACTGACGCTGACCAGGCAGGCGAAACGCGGTGACGCCAACGCCAGCGCGGCCGGTAAAGTACGCATCTCGCCGGCCACAACCTGGGGGTTTACCGTCGACAGTTATGAAGCGCCGCTGGTGCCATAAAAAGACGGGGGTGACAGGATGTTGCACGCGATACACTACTCTCGTTCTCGGCCACTTCGACGTCTGCTTCCGCTATTGATTGCCGCACTCTGTGCCGGCCATGTCGAGGCAGCAGATGAGCTTCAGAACCACGATAACCTAACCTTCGATACCGGCGTGCTGAGCGGTCGCGGCATTGACCCTGCCATTGCTGCGCTGTTTGGTCAGGCTCCTCGCTTTCTGCCCGGCGAAAGTAGCGTGGCGCTCTTTGTCAACGGCAATGCTCGCGGGCGGGTGCGGGTGAAATTTGATGAGGCGGGTGTGCTTTGCGCCGACCGTGCCTTTCAGCGTGCGGCGGGACTGGTGTCCCCTCCAGGTTATGCTGACGGCGCGGCCTGCTTTGACCTGCGCCGTGCCTGGCCGCAAGCCGAGATACAGCCCGAACCGGGTGAAGGCAAGGTTATCCTGGTTGTCCCGCCTGAAGCGCTCAGCACACCCGATACTGGAGACGGTAACTGGCAGCACGGCGGCGTGGCCGGCATGGTCAACTATGACGCGCAGTATCTGAGTTCCTCTGGCGGCGCCGGGGGGCTCAATTTCGGCCAGCTGGGTACCGAAGCCGGATTCAACGCCGGTGACTGGATAGTCCGCAGCCGCCAGACCTTTACCCGCTTCAACGGTGATGACCGTATCAATCATCAGGCCGCCTTTGCGCAGCGCAGCTTCGTCGGCATTAAAAAGGTGCTGCAGGCCGGTCAGGTCAGCCTCTCCAACTCGCTGTTCGGCACCGGCCAGGTGCTGGGCTTTCAGCTGTTTCCCGATTCGGCGCTGACATCGGGTCAGGGTGGTGCCGGACTGGTAGAGGGAGTCGCACAGACGCAGTCCGTGGTCGAGGTGCGTCAGTCCGGCGTGCTGGTTTACAGCACCGCCGTGCCGGCCGGACCTTTCCGGTTACAGGGGTTCTCCCTGCTGAACACCCGCACCGACCTGGAGGTTACCCTGACCGGCAGCAACGGCGAGATACGAAAGTTCATCGTACCGGCCGCCACCTTGCTGGCGCGTGCACCGCTGGTCTCTCCGGGGCTGTCGTTCGGCGCCGGCCGACTCGAGCAGCAGGACGGCAAGGCGCCACTGCTGGGCACGGTGGCCTCCGGCTGGCAGCTTACGCCATTTACCAGCCTGAATGCCGGCGTACTGGGGTCAGCGCCTTACCGAGCCGGTTCGCTGAACCTGGATACCCAGCTGTGGGAACCGACCCGCCTCAGTCTGCAAAGCACCCTGGCACAGGATGCGGACCACGGCAATACCGGCACCCTGCTGTCTGCTCTGCTCAGCCACAGCCTGAGTGAGCGCCTGAGCGTCAACGTCAACGGGCGCCAGCAAACCACGGGCTATCGTGAGCTGAGTGATGCGCTGCAACGGGCCGACCAGGACAACCCCAACAGCCAAAGCCGCAGCCGGTATCAGTGGGGCAGCGGCGTCAACTGGTCGGCAGAGAGGCTGGGCAACCTGTCACTCTCGTGGGCACGCAGTACCACCTTTGCCGGCAACAACACCGATTACCTGCGCGGTGGCTGGAGTCGGCAGTTTGGGCGCGCCTACCTGGGCGTCAGCCTCGAACACAACACCGGTACCCTTAATGGTCAGGCGGATGACCGTCTGTACGTGTCATTCAGCATGCCACTGGGCGAAGGGCGTGACATCAACAGTTACCTGAACACCGCCAAGCGCAGCGCCCGCACCGGCGTTCGCTACAGCGACCGCACCAGTCAGGACCGGGGCTGGAGCATTGCCACCGACCGTGACCTGCGCAATAACCGTACGTCGGTCAGCGGCAACCTGGACTTCGTGACGCCGGTCAGCCAGTTGAACGCCAGCGTCAGTCATGACAGCGATAACTATACCAGCTGGTCGACGCGTGCCGGCGGCGCCATTGTATTGCATGAAAACGGTATCACCCTGTCTCCCTACCGCGTGGCCGACACCTTTGGTATTGCGCGAGTGGGGAAAGAGTCCGGCGTTCGGCTGGATACGCCGGCGGGGCCGGTATGGACCGACTGGCGGGGATATGCAGTGATACCGACGCTGAACGGCTACCGGCGCTCGGCCATTCAGGTTGATACCCGCAGCCTGGCGAAAAATGTCGATATCGGCAACGCCTGGCAGGAGAGCGAGATGGCCCGGGGAGCCATCGGCCGGGTGGACTTCGATGTGCTTCGTACCCGGCGCGTGCTGGTCGGCACGGCAATGGCTGATAACAAGCGTCTGCCGCATGGCGCCAGCGTGTTCAGCGCGTCGGGTGAACTGGTCACGGTGGTGGGGGACGACGGCACGGTCTTCGTGCCGGATGCGGCGCCGGGGATGCGCCTGGAGGTGCAGAGTTCCGGCAAGACGGTTTGCACGATGCAACTCGATCTGCCGGAGACGGCAGATACCACGGGCCTTTATGAAAATGCCACGGCGTCCTGCCGGTAAGGAGAAACGATGAACATGTTTTGGAAGCGGTGGCTGCTGGCTCTGTTGATGGGCGTCACGGGTGTCAGTGAGGCCGACCCCATCATACCCCCTGTCTTGGAAGCAAGTCCGATGCCGACATTACCGCCGGATACGCGCTGCAGACTGTCGGTCAGCAATCTGGTGGTCGATTACGGAATGATGTCACGCTGGCAATTGGAAGATATCGGGGCCGGCCGCGTCTCGCCGGGGACACGCTCGCTGACCGTGAGCGTGGTCTGCCCCTACTCGCGAACATTGAGCCTGCGGGTCGAGGGCGAGGACCATAACGGCGGATTGCGCTACGGTGAGCATGGCACTACCCGTCTGAGCTTGCTGGATGCGCAGCTGGACGGCAATGCGGTGGAGTTGCGCACGATAACGCCGGCCGGTGTTATCACGGAGAGCGGCGGGCAAAGGCTGGTGCTTAATGCGGGACAGCGGTTGGCGCCCGTGATGCAGGGAAGACTGGCGGAAGGCAAGATGTTGACTGCCCGGCTGGAGATACAGCCGGTACTGGCGGAAAGCGATGCGCGCGTAAGCAGTCGGCAGCGCAGCGAAACGATGCTGACGCTGACACTGGACGACTAGTATAAGGGGTTTGAGGGCCAATGGAACGAAAACGTACGATAAGAAGATAATTAGTTGTTTATATTGAAATTTAATATTATCGGCTCTCCCTTTAAAATATCCTCTGGGAGCGTGAACGTATAATGCTCCAGCATATTGATATGCTCATGCATCAGTGGGATAACCGGGCGATATCTTCATTCCCGGCTTCTGCTCTATTCTATGTCCAACAATCCATCAAACGCCCACTCACCGCAACGCTGGTGTTTAACGATTTGTTGACGGCATAATGGGGCTGGACTTCATTCCCCCTTCCTTTTTTAAGGAAGAAAAACGGTGTTTCGCCAGGAAGCGATCGATAACCAGAACTTGAAATGGCGAGGTCGGGCATTGCTGTTGCCCGGCATTCCCTTTTGGCTTACGGCAGGGCTCTGCCTGTTTTTTCTCATCGCGTTTCTCACTTTCGTGATCGCCGGTACCTATACCCGGCGGGTTAACGTGACCGGTGAGATCAGCACCTATCCCCGTGCCGCCAACGTCTATTCCGCCGTACAGGGGGTGGTGGTCAAGCAATTTGTCACCGAAGGACAGGTGATTGCCGCCGGCGCGAGCCTGTACATAGATTTGTGTAATTGCCTGATTTTGATATGTTCAACCCAACATCAAAAACAGGTTAATTTATGGACGAAAAACAGTTGCAGGCTCTGGCTAACGAACTGGCCAAAAATCTCAAAAACCCTGAGGTGTAGTGGTCAACTAATACTGGCCACCGCATTAGACTGTAAGTAGTACAGTCGCTCAGATTCGTTTGGTGTCAGACCGCCGTTATACCAGTGATGCCGGATGGCACTGTAATAGCCCGTGATGTAGCGGATTATCGCGCTCTGGGCCTCGCTGAAGCTGTTGTATCCCTTCGTCGGCACCCATTCGGTCTTCAGGCTTCGGAAGAACCGCTCCATAGGGGCGTTATCCCAGCAGTTACCCCGGCGACTCATACTCTGCTTTATCCGACAGCGCCACAGGGCCTGCCGGTATTTACGACTGGTATAGTGACTGCCCTGGTCGCTGTGGAACATCACTCCCGTTGGTCGACCACGCAGCTCCCAGGCCATCTGCAATGCCCTGACCGTCAATGCCGAGTCCGGCGACGTCGACATGGCCCACCCCACCGGTTTACGGGCGAACAGGTCGAGCACCACCGCCAGATAAGCCCAGCATTTGCCTGTCCAGATATAGGTCACATCGCCGCACCAGACCTGGTCCGGCGCGGTAACGGCGAACTGCCGGTCGAGATGGTTCGGTATTTCAACATGTTCGTTTCCGCCGCGTTTGTATTTGTGCGCCGGTACCTGGCAACTGGCGATATCCAGCTCTTTCATCAGCTTACCCGCCAGCCAACGGCCCATCTTGACGCCAGAGTCCCTGCTGACGATATTAGCGATACTACGGGCGCCGGCAGAGCCGCCGCTGGCGTTCCACGCCTCCATGACCTGACTGCGCTTAGCTACACGCTCCCCGTCTGGCTCATGAGCCGAAGCCTGCCAGTGCCTGAAGCTGCTGCGATGGACTTCAAACGTCTGGCACAACGCAGCAACCGGATACCGCGCTCTCAGCCTGTCGACTACCGTGAACCGTTGAGTGAGTCCGACATTAAGAGAGCTGTAGCCTTTTTTAGAATTTCGTTCTCCATTTCAAGGCGTTGAACTTTTTTCTTCATTTCACGCAACTCGAGCTGTTCGGGCGTCAGAGGAAGCCCGGCGGGCGTTTTCCCCTGGCGCTCAAGTCGCAGCTTATTAACCCAGCGGGTAATAGCCGAATGGCTAACGTTAACCGCCTCTGCGGCCTTAACGTAGGTATAGCCGTGGTCGACAACCAGTTTTGCTGCTTCGAGCTTAAATTCTGCCGTGAAATGTTTTGCCATTGGGTCACCTGTGGTGTTGGGGAGGTGAGAATATCACCTTCCGATCAGGTGGCCAGTATCAGTGTGCCACTACAGCCGGCGAGCTGCAGGTGCGCGTGGCCAGCGAGCCGGATGCGACGCAGAAGCCGGCGGACCGAGCGCTCGCGGTCGGCAGCGATGTTTTCAGCGCCGTCAAGGTGGCGCCGGCGTATGTGGAAAGCCTCGGCGCCTCGGTGAACAGTACGGCGGCGGTCTATGCCGCGGTGAAGAAAAACGAGCTTAAAAGCGCCACGCTGAGTGGCATCGCCCGCAGTGGCGGGCATATCACTCTCTATTCAGCGCTCGATGCGCGCAAAACGCAGGAGAAAGTCGCCCAGCATCCGGCGTACCGTCTGGTAGGCGAGCAGATCAAACAACTGGCCGGTGAGAAGGGGCTTGATGCCGCGATCGCCGGGCAAAAATCGGGGCTGTTTACCCCGGCACAGCAGGCCATTCATCTGGCCATTCCGACGCTGGAAGGGGATAGCGTCGCGTTTGGCCAGGCCAAACTGCTCGCCGGCAGTCTCGGTTTTGCGGCCAAAGGCGTGTCGATGGAGGCCATCCAGACGGAAATCGAGGCGCAGGTCAAACGCGGGGAGCTGCTGAAAGTGGATGTCGCGCCCGGCGTCGGGGCTGATTTGCTGGTTTCGCGCGCCAGCTTTGAGGCGGAGAAAAGTATTATACGACTGATAGCCGACGGGAAGGACAGCCTGCCGCCGCTGGTAACGAAACACGACACGACACAGAGTAGTGAGCCCGGCCAACAGATGCACAGGGATGAGACATCGGCGTTGACCCAGGGGCAGCGGCAGGCTGTTGACCTTATTTTAACCACAACCGACCGCTTTGTGGCAATACAAGGTTATGCCGGAGTGGGGAAAACCACCCAGTTCAAGGCGGTGCTCGCCGGGATAGAGCAGTTGCCTGAAAGCGAACGTCCTCGCGTGGTGGGGCTGGCGCCAACACACCGCGCGGTGGGGGAAATGCAGGCAGCCGGCGTCGATGCGCAAACGCTGGCGTCGTTCCTGCACGATGAGGGGCTGAAGATCGCCGGCGGCGAGAAACCGGACTACCGCAACACGCTGTTTGTGGTGGATGAGAGTTCGATGGTGGGCAACAGCGACATGGCGCGCACCTACGCGTTGATTGCCGAGGGCAACGGCCGCGCGGTGATGAGCGGTGACGAAGCCCAGCTGGAGGCGATTGCGCCGGGCGCTCCGTTCCGGCTGGCGCAGGGGCGCAGCGCCATCGATATGGCGGTCATGAAAGAGATTGTGCGCCAGACCCCCGAGCTGAAGCCGGCAGTGTACAAGATGATTGATAACGATGTGCCCGGTGCGCTGGGCGTGGTGCGCACCGTGACGCCGGCCAACGTGCCCCGGCAAGCCGATGCCTGGGTCCCGGCGCAGTCGGTCGTTGAATATCCCGCCAAGGGGCCGGATGACATTCATGCCGCGATTGTCAGCGATTACCTGGGGCGTACCGAGGCGGCCCGGCGCGATACGCTGATCATCACCCACCTTAATGCCGACCGGCACATCATCAATGCCGGTATTCACCAGGAACGCAAAGCGGCGGGCGAGCTGAAGGGGGAGTCCGTCAATCTGCCTATCCTGGAGACCGCCAATATTCGTGACGGCGAGCTGCGCAAGCTGGACACCTGGGCGCGTCACCGGGACGCCGTCGTCGTGCTGGATAACACTTACTACCGGATGGCCGACATCGACAGTCAGTCCCGTACCGTCAGCCTGCAGGACAGCGAGGGCAATACCCGACAGTTTTCCCCGGCCAGTGCGGTGCGCGAAGGCGTCACGCTGTACAACCCGCGCACCATCGAGGTAAGCGTGGGCGACCGCATGCGCTTCTCCAAATCGGACGTCGAGCGCGGGCATGTGGCCAACAGCGTCTGGACGGTCGAAGCGATAAAAGGTGACGCGGTCACGCTTTCCGATGGGCAACAGACCCGTACCGTCAATCCCCAAGAACAGCAACAGGACCGGCACGTCGATTTGGCCTATGCCATCACCGCCCACGGTGCTCAGGGTGCCAGCGAACGTTTTGCCATCACGCTCGAGGGGGTGGAAGGCGGGCGTGAGCAGCTGGTCAACCGGGCGTCGGCTTATGTGGCGCTCTCGCGCGCCAAGGAGCACGTGCAGGTGTACACCGATAACGAAGCCGGGTGGCTGAACGCCATCGGCAAGGCGAAGGCGCGCACCACGGCCCATGATGCGGTACTGGGGATGGCACCGGGCAGCCAGAAAGCGGCCGCCGAGCTCTACGGCAAAGCGGTCCCTTTATCCGACAACGCGCTGGGACGCGCGGTGCTGCGCGGTAGCCAACTTACCGGCGACACGCTGGCGCACTATGTGTCGCCGGGCAAGAAATACCCCCAACCGCACGCCATGCTGCC
>NZ_JBZXDO010000059.1:0-10753 GCF_058725505.1 Serratia sp. A07 | reverse complement strand
CGCGACGCCGACGAGCCATGCATCAGCTGTGGACGCTACCACACCGGCCAATATCACGCCGGGCATTACCGCACGGTGGGGAGTCATCCGGAGCTGCGCTTTGATGAAGATAACTGCCACAAGCAGTGCTCGGTCTGTAACAACTTCAAATCCGCGAACCTGAGCGAGTACCGCCCTAACCTGATAGCCAAGATAGGTCAGGCACGGTTTGACCGGTTAATGGGGCCACCGCCGAAAGTCGGCAAGCTGGGCCGCAGTGACTATGAGCGCATCCGCGACACGTATAAAGCCAAACGCAAAGCATTGAAGCAGGAGAAGGCAGCATGATGACCCCTAAACAGAAACGAGAAATCAAACACAACGCCTGGGCGACTGTTGCCGGTGTTCCCCGCAAGAAATACCTGGGTAAGTACCAGCGCCTGACCCGACTGCAAACACTGTGGATCACTTCGCTGCTGAACGCCTGGGGCGATATGTACGGCGGTAACACCGATGGGAAGTTGAAGTGCAGCGGCGGCAGCGGTGTATGGGGACAAATCATGCCTGAGCAGTGGGACGACGAAAGCGCGGCTCGAATTGTGAAGGTGCTGGGCGACCTGCGCAAACTTGGGTATCGCGGGGAGGAGCAGTTGAAGAAGGCGACCACAATTCTTTGGCCGCACCGCTCGCTTGAGTCGATGCTGGTGGCTGCTGACGCTGGTGAGGAATGCGACTTCATGGAAAAAGCGGTGCTGGCGTCGATGAAGCACGATAACCCGGTCTACATCATCGGCAAGCTGTTCTACACGGGCCGAAACAATACGGTGTCGGTGCTGGGGCGCTATATGCAAAATCATTATGCCCCCTGGCTGACACGCGATCAGGTGGATGACCGCGTGCGCTGGTGCATTGAAATATTTAATTCTGCGGTGTTCGTCGCCGTTCGTGCAGCTATCTGCATCGAAAATGAAGAAAAATGCAAAAATAGCTTGAAAATAGCCAAAGAAACTGCATAATACAGGTATGCTTTCGCGAAGCTGTACCATCAAGCGATGCAACAAAATGACCCGCCTCGAGCGGGTTTTTTTATGGAAAAATTAAAGCGAAGCCTCATCCAACATTAACCGGTGTCCCAACTGAGGGGTTGTGTCGGCAGCGGGGTGATGGGGCTTCGCCTTAATGTTTGTGAAGTGGGCGGCGGAGAGGGTGAGGTAACACCCCGTCCGCCAGGTGCTCATGTCAATGGTCACAAGCGAACCTTTGCCCGTGCTGCGAACAGCAGGACGAGCGTATCAACTAAGGGCGCTTATGATTTCAGAAACACGTCTTATCAACGCTGACACAACAGCGTTTATCAAAAACCTGCCGGACAACTCCGTAGACCTTATTGCAACCGACCCGCCTTACTATCGGGTTAAATCTTGCGATTGGGATAACCAGTGGAAGAACGAGGCCGAGTACCTCGCCTGGCTGGATACGTTGCTGGTGGAATTCTGGCGGGTGCTGAAACCGAACGGTAGCCTTTACATGTTCTGCGGTAGCCGGTTGGCGTCCGATACTGAGCTGCTGGTGCGCCAACGTTTCGACGTACTGAGCCATATCGTATGGGCCAAACCTTCTGGGGCTTGGAAGCGACAGCACAAAGAAGGGCTGCGGGCTTTCTTCCCATCGACTGAGCGGATCATTTTCGCCGGTCACTATGCCGGGCCTTTACAACCGAAGGTAGACGGTTTCGCCGCGAAGTGTGGAGAGCTGAAGCAAAACGTCTTTAAGCCGCTGATTGATTATTTCAGAACGGCCCGGCAATCCCTCGGCGTGTCAGCGAAGGAAATCAACGCGGCAACAAAAACGCAGATGTGCAGCCACTGGTTCTCAGAGAGCCAATGGCAATTGCCAAGCGAAAAGCAGTATCAGGCGCTCCAGGCGTTATTCGACCGCATTGCAAAAGAGCGGCAGCAGGCTGGTGGATTGAATCGGCCCCATCATGAGCTGGTGCGGGAATACCGGACGCTGAACCGCGAATATTTGGAATTGTGCCAGGAATACCGATCGCTCCGCCGCCCATTCACGGTAACGGCAGCAGTTCCCTACACTGACGTTTGGCACTATCCGCCGGTTGCCTTCTACCCTGGCAAGCACCCCTGTGAAAAACCCGCCGAAATGATGGAACACATCATCAGCGCCAGTAGCCGCCCCGGTGACGTGGTGGCCGACTTCTTCATGGGTTCTGGCTCAACCATCAAGGCAGCTATCAAGCTGGGCCGTATCGGTCTGGGTGTAGAGCTGGAGGCTGAACGGTTCGAACAAACACAACGGGAGATATTCCCGGAAAACTGAACGGCCCCGGCATTTGCTGGGGCTTTTTGCATCTAACGCCCGGCATCGGCTGAGCTAACACAGGAGATAACTCATGTCCGAACCGGTAACCAGTACCGCCGCAGGGACTTACATGATTGGCGGTATCACTATTGCTGGGCTGGTGGCGGGGGCAGATACGGGCGTAATCATCGGGGCTTTCGCTGGTGCTGTGATTTATGTCCTGTCGGCAGCTGATCTTTCAATCTGGCATCGTCTGGCGTCGTTCCTGGCATCGTTCATGATTGGCACGTTGGCGGCTGGGTTCGTCACTGACGCCATCAACTACTTGACCCCGGATGCTATTCACGCTGAAAGGCCGCTGGGTGCTGTAGTTGCTGCTGCTGTGGCGGTTCGCATCTTCATGTACATCAGCAAGCAGTCGGAAAATCCGGGGCAGTGGTTTAAGCGGCTGCGGGGAGGTAGTGGTGATGGCCAGTGAAATTATCCTGATTGTGAATGCGGTGGCCTGCACGGCTATCGCGTTGCGTCTGATGACATTTCGCAGGGCTGGTGGCACTCATCGGCCATTAGCCGCATGGGCGGCATATTTCCTCATTATCGCGGCGGCGTCCGTACCAATCCGCATCCTGACAGGTGAGTACGTTTGTGCCGATTGGTCGGAGACATTCATCAATATCGCGTTTTGCGTCACGGTGCTGGCGGCACGCGGGAATGTCATGCACCTGGCTAAACCTTTCTTGAGATAGACCTATGACACAAAACGACTTTCAACGGGCGGCAGGTATCAGCGCCGGGTTAGCTGCGCGCTGGTATCCGCATCTGCTCGTAACGTTTGCAGAATTCGGCATCAACAAGCCGTTAGAGCAGGCGATGTTTATCGCGCAAATCGGCCATGAGTCGAACGGCTTCACGGCCAAGGTCGAATCATTCAACTACAGCGTTGATGGCTTGATCGCGACATTCGGCCCCAAATCGAAAGCCAAGCGGCTGACTGACTATCAATGCCGGATGTTGGGGCGTACAGCTCAGCAGCAAGCCAAGCAGGAAGCTATTGCCAATCTGGTCTACGGCGGACGAATGGGTAACAGCGCCAGCGGCGACGGTTGGAAATATCGCGGACGCGGGCCAATGCAAACGACCGGCCTGAAAAACTACATGGCGTGCGGCCCGGCGCTGAAACTCGACCTGGTTGGTCATCCAGAACTGCTGGAAGAAGACCTGAACGGCATGCGTTCGGCTGGGTGGTACTGGAAAGCTAACGACTGTGGTCGCAACGCTGGTGATGTCGAGTTGACCACGCGGCGCATTAACGGCGGGACTAACGGCCTGCAGGACAGGAGCGAACGCTTCGAACGTGCTTGCAAGGTGCTGTTATGAGCTGGCGCTGGTGGTGGGATGTAATTATCAAAGCGTGGCCTCTGCTGGTGGCGCTGCTGGCCGCAGTGCTGGTGCTCTACACGCTTTCTCTGCGCGATGACCTGGATAAATCCAAAAGGAATAACGGCGCGCTGGTGGAAAAGTTAAACACCAAAGACGCGGCGCTGGTGGCGATGAAACAGGCATCAGATGCTGACAGGCAAGCGAGCGCCGCGCAGTTGGAAAAAGAGCGGAAACTGAGAGGGAAGGCTGATGCAGAAAACAAAGCGTTGCGCGAGGCTCTGGACGCGAGCGGCTGTAGCAACAAGCCTCTGCCTAGTGCTGCTCTCGACATCCTGCGCGGACAGGCCAAAGCCGCAGAGCACCCAGATGATTTACGTCCTGCCGCCAGCGGTGCTGCTGCAACAGTGCGATGACGCACCGTTCACCGGCACAACGTTCGGTGATGCAGTGACAGCGCTGCACGCCAAACAAGGCGAAATGAAGGTGTGCGCCTCACGCATGGAGGCGTTAATCAAGTGGGCGCAGAGCGCCGGGAGAGAGCAATGAGCAAGCAGTTTTACGAGCGCCGTAAGCGCTATTTAGAAGAGAAGCGCCGCCGCATGGAAGAGATGGAGGTCAGCAAGATTGTGCTGACTCAAGAGCAAATCAAAGAGCTGGCACGGTTCGCGGCTGAAGACGGTCAGCCGTCATACACCATTACGCATGGACTTATTGATGCGTTCGAGGCGGATGATGGTAAGCACGTGCCGGAGTACAGCGGCCTGATCGCCTACTCGGAGTCGGAAGAGCACGGCGTTTTGCAATTGTCCTAATTTATAAAATTCTGCAAAAGGCATTCATCGAGTGCCTTTGACAGAATAAACGATCTGAATACCCATAAGGCGGTTTGCTACATCGTCGGGGTTATATCCAACTAACTAGCAGGAAGTTCCATATGAGCATCAAGAAACCCTACGGCAGCAAATGGCAAGCCGAACGGCTTGTGTTCCTGCGGGAGAATCCTCTGTGTGCCATGTGTCAGCAGATGGGGCGCATCGAACCAGCAACGGTGGTGGATCACATCGTGCCGCACCGCATGAAAGAAGCGAAGACGCCCGAGGAAATGAAGAAGGCTCAGCATCTGTTCTGGAGTCGCAAGAACTGGCAGGGATTATGTAAGCCACATCACGACTCCACAAAGCAACGTATGGAGAAGACCGGCAAGGTAATAGGGTGCTCGCCCGACGGCCTGCCGCTTGACCCTGCGTCGCACTGGAACCGCTGACAGCGGCGTTTGAACGCGGTGGGGAGGGGCGGGGTAAGAGTTCACCCCTCTCGCCCTTAAAGACCGCCGCTTGTCATTTGTGCGCACAACCGCGAAATGAAAAGTTTTTTTCTGGGAGGTTCCGATGGCAGGACGACGCCCGAAACCGTCCCACCTCAAGGTGGTCACCGGCAATCCGGGCAAACGTAAACTTAATGATAAAGAGCCGCAACCGGCGAGAGAAATTCCCAGCCCACCTTCGCACCTGACGGACTGGGGGAAAACGGCCTGGGGAAAAATGACTGTGCTGCTGGACGGCATGGGCGTTCTGACCGTTGCCGATACTTTTGCGCTTGAGCGGCTCTGCGATATTTACGCCGACATATTGCAACTGCGCAACACTATCGCCGACGAGGGCCGAACTTATACAGTTCAAACGGAGGGGGGCTTTTTGATTAAGGCTAACCCTGCGGTTGCCATGCTGGCAGACGCCGATCGCCGCTTCAAAAGTTATTTGGTGGAGTTTGGTCTGACGCCTGCCGCCAGGTCAAAGGTGAAAGTAAATGGTGGAGAGAAAGAAGAAGACCCGCTCGCCGAATTCTTCGGCACCTGATCCAGCCACGCAATATGCGCTGGACGTTACCGAAGGGCGAATTATCGCCGGGCCTGATATCCGAAACGCCTGCAAACGTCACCTTAATGATTTAGCCCAAGGTGAAAGCCGGGGGCTGTATTGGGATGTTGATGCTGTTGGCCGCGTGGTTGACTTCTTTGCCAAGGTGCTGAAGTTGAACGGCGGCGAACATGAAGGTGCGCCTTTCGTCCTTCTTGGATGGCAGGCATTTGTTGTTGGCTCACTCTTTGGCTGGAAAAAAGCAAACGGCACGCGTCGATTCAGAACGGCATATATCGAATCAGGCAAAGGCTCTGGCAAGTCGCCATTATCCGCAGGGATTGGCCTCTACTGCCTCGTTGCGGACAAAGAACCGCGTGCTGAGGTTTATGCAGCCGCCACGAAAAAAGACCAGGCGATGATCTTGTTTCGTGATGCGGTGGCGATGGTGAATCAGTCCCCGGCACTGGCCCAACGTATCGATCCCTCCGGCGGGGCCGGTAAAGAATGGAACCTGGCATTTTTGCAAACGGGTTCTTTTTTCCGTCCGATCAGCTCTGATGATGGGCAATCAGGGCCGCGTCCGCACTGTTGCCTCATTGATGAGGTGCATGAGCACAAAGACAACAAAGTGGTTGAGATGATGCGCGCCGGGACAAAAGGTCGCAGGCAAGCGCTCATCTTCATGATCACAAACAGCGGTCACGATAAAACCAGCGTTTGCTACGAGTACCACCAGTACGGCAAACAACTCGCCGCCGGTCAGAAAGTTAACGATGCCTTCTTTGCGTTCATCTGCTCTTTGGATGAGGGTGACGATCCTTTCAAGGATGAGTCCTGCTGGGCAAAAGCCAACCCCTCAATGGGGCATACGTTCCAACCAGAATATTTACGCGAGCAGGTGGAAGATGCGCGAGGCATGCCGTCGAAAGAAAGCCTGGTCAGACGCCTTAACTTCTGCGAATGGGTGGATGCTGAAAACCCGTGGATCGGTGGCGATATCTGGATGGCATGTGAAAAAACATTCGATATCGAAAGCCTGAAAGGGGAAGAGTGTTTTGGCGGTCTGGACTTATCCGGCAAGCGCGACCTGACAGCGCTGGGGCTGTATTTCCCGCGCATTAAGACGGCGCTGGTGGAGTTCTGGACGCCGCGCGACACGCTGCACGACAGGGCCAGAAATGACCGCGTTCCGTATGATTCCTGGGTGCGTGAAAAGTACCTGCATGCGCCAAAGGGCAGCGCTATCGATTACGGCTTCGTTTCTAAACGAATCGCCGAGCTGGCAGCACTCTTTGATATTCAGTCGATCGCCTTCGACCGCTATCACATGGACTATCTCGAGCCTGAATTGCTGGATGAAGGGGTGACCGTTCCGTTGGTTCCTCATGGGCAAGGCTTCGGCAAATCGGCGGAGTCGGGCTTGTGGATGCCGCATTCAATCGAGCTGCTCGAGCAACTCATCACCGAGAAAGAAATCACCATCCTGTTTAATCCTTGTCTGCGCTGGAACGCGGCGAACGCGGTTATTGAAGAAGATAAAAGCGGAAACCGGGTATTCAGCAAACGGCGCAGTAATGGCCGCATAGATGGCGTAGTAGGGCTGGCGATGGCTGTCGGTGCTGCTGATGGCGTTGTTGAGGATGACGGCGATATTGATGGCTTTTTCGATGATCCGATCATGGTAGGTATCTGATGGGCAAAAACAAGCAACCTGGGCGCGTTAAAAGCGCCCTTTTAAATTGGCTGGGTGTTCCTATCAGTCTCACTACCGGGACATTCTGGCAAGAATGGTTCGGCACCAGCAGCAGCGGCAAGGTGGTCACTGCCGACAAGGCTATGCAGCTTTCCGCTGTATGGGCTTGCATTCGGTTACTCAGCGAATCGGTTTCCACTTTACCGATGAAAGTCTATCGTCGTGAGGCGGATGGTTCTCGTAAGCTGGCGCAGGATCACCCGGCATACCAGGTGTTGTGCCGCCGCCCGAACCTCGAAATGACGCCGTCCCGATTCATGTTGATGGTGGTGGCCAGCATCTGTTTGCGAGGGAATGCCTTCATTGAGAAAAAAATGATTGGCAGAAAGCTGGTGGCGCTTAATCCGCTGTTGCCTCAAAACATGGTGGTTAAACGTCTGGATACCGGGCAGTTGCAGTACACCTACACCGAGGACGGCAAAAAGCGCGTGATACCGGTAGACCGGATGATGCACATTCGCGGCTTTGGTCTGGATGGTGTCTGCGGCATGATGCCGCTGAGTTCGGGCCGTGACGTGTTTGGGGCGGCGATGGCTGTTGATGAGTCGGCGGCAAAAATTTTTGAAAACGGCCTGCAAACGTCGGGATACATCAGTTCGAAAGTTGCGCTGAATAAAGAGCAGCGAGAGCGTCTGCGCCAATACTTAGCCGCGTTCGCCGGTTCAAAAAACGCCGGTAAAATGATGGTGCTGGAGGGGGATTTATCGTACCAGAATGTCACGATGAACCCTGAAGACGCGCAGATGCTGGAAAGCCGAGCCTTTAGCATTGAGGAAATCTGTCGCTGGTTTCGGGTGCCGCCTTTCATGGTGGGGCATGTGACGAAGCAGAGTAGCTGGGCATCGAGTGTTGAAGGGATGAACCTGATTTTCCTGACCAACACGCTACGACCACTGCTGGTGAACATTGAGCAAGAAATCTCACGTTGCCTGCTCGATAGCGATGAAGATTACTTTGCTGAGTTCTCGGTGGAAGGTTTGTTGCGTGCCGACAGTGTTGGCCGCGCGGCGTACTACACCACCGCTCTGCAGAATGGCTGGATGAGTCGCAACGACGTTCGCCGACTTGAAAACCTGCCGCCGATTCCTGGCGGTGAAATCTATACCGTGCAGCTTAACCTGACCCCGCTTGAGGACTTGAAACAAAATAACCTCGGCGCTCAGGCTGCCAATGTCACCCGGCTGCATAATTATCTTTTCCCCGATATTCCTGAAGACCAGTCACCGCTGAGAAAAGCGGCGTAGGAGCAATCCCCCATGACAAAAAAACGACTTCCGGTCGCACCGGCGGGGCGTCCCTGCGCGGGCGTTACCTGTGAGCCGCTGCCTTCGGCGCTCGAAAGATGGAATGGCGGTCTAAAGGCCGCTGCCTCTAACGACAACTCTATCTCGGTGTTCGACGTCATCGGCCAGGATTACTGGGGCGAAGGCGTTACAGCGAAACGGATCGCCGGTGCGTTGCGTTCAATGAATGGCGCTGACGTTACCGTAAACATTAACTCGCCGGGCGGGGACATGTTTGAGGGGCTGGCGATTTATAACCTGCTGCGAGAGTACCAAGGCAAAGTAACCGTAAAAGTGTTGGGGCTGGCTGCGAGCGCAGCCTCAATCATTGCGATGGCCGGTGACGAGATTCAAATCGGCCGCGGTGCTTTCCTGATGATCCATAACTGCTGGGTAGTGGCGATCGGTAATCGCCATGACTTTGCTGGAATGGTGGAGTATCTCGAACCTTTCGATAACGCAATGGCAGATATTTACTCCGCCCGCTCCGGTCTCGATAGCGACACCGTCAAGCAGTTGATGGACGGCGAAAGCTACATCGGCGGCAGTGATGCCATCGAGAAAGGGCTGGCCGATAGTCTGTTGTCATCCGATGCGGTCAGTAGTGACGAAGACTCACCGGCGGCAGCATTGCGCAAGCTGGATTCCATACTGGCCAAGGCTAATACCCCTCGGTCAGAACGCCGAAAACTTTTGAAAGCCTTAACAGGTAGCACGCCGAGCGCTGTTACCGATCCGACGGGTACGCCGAGCGCTACCGAACCATCCCCTGAAATCCTTGCCAAGCTGAACGCCGCATTAAGCGGGCTGTGCGCGGCGTGCTAATCATTTGGAGAAATTATGTCTGAAGTTAATGAGATTCTGAAAAAAGTCACTGCATCTATCGAAGAAGCAACCGGCAAATTTAACGCCAAGGCCGAGGACGCCCTCAAAGAGGCGAAAAAATCAGGCGAGCTGTCCGCAGCGACCAAGGACAGCGTTGATAAAATGGCGACCGAACTGAACGCCCTGAAGGCGGCAGAGAAAACGCTGAAGACTGGGCTGGGTGAGCTGGAGCAGCATGTGGCGCAAATGCCATTGAACCGCGCGGCTGAAGTGGTTCAATCGGTCGGGCAGCAGGTGATTTCGGCAGAAGTGCTGAAAGACTTTGCCTCCGGTATTCAGGCCTCTCAGCGGCTGAGCATTCCGGTTAACGCGACGCTGATCTCTACCGATGTTCCTGGGCAGATTGTGGCCCCGCAACGTCTGCCGGGTATTGATACCGCGCCGAAACAACGCCTGTTTATTCGCGACCTGATCGCACCAGGCACCACCGGCTCTAGCACGATTTATTGGGTGCAACAAACAGGCTTCACCAACAAGGCCGCCGCTGTTCCTGAAAATACCACGAAGCCGTACAGCGATATCCAGTTTGCTGAAAAGATCACACCGGTTCGCACATTGGCCCATATGTTCAAAGCCTCCAAGCAGATTCTGGACGATTTCGCACAGCTGCAATCGACCATTGATGCAGAGATGCGTTACGGCCTGAAGTATGTCGAAGAGCAGGAGATTCTGTTCGGTGACGGCACCGGCGCACACCTGGAAGGCATCATGCCGCAGGCCTCGAAGTATAAGGCTGCGTTTGAAGTCGCGATGCAAAACGGCATTGACGATCTGCGCCTGGCAATGTTGCAGGCACAACTGGCACGCTTCCCATCAACGGGCCATGTGCTGCACTTCACCGACTGGGCCAAGATTGAGCTGCTCAAGGACTCGTTGGGCCGCTATATCCTCGCCAATCCAGCCGCGCTAACCGGCCCGACTCTCTGGGGCTTGCCTGTTGTCGCGACGGAGTCAGCGGCGTTCCTGGGTAAATTCCTGACCGGTGCTTTCAGCGCGGGTGCACAACTTTTTGACCGTGAAGAGGCAAACGTGGTGATCAGCACCGAGAACGCCGACGACTTCGAGAAGAACATGATCTCGATTCGTTGCGAAGAGCGTGTGGCGCTGGCGGTCAAACGACCTGAAGCGTTTGTTACCGGTGCCTTCACCGTGCCAACCCCACCAACCGGCGGTTAATTATCCGCACCGCATAGCGGCCTTCGGGCCGCTTTCAAGGAGATACCCATGAAAGTTAAAGCACTTGTACCGATCTTGTTCGGTAGCCGGGTGGTGAATGACGGCGAGTTGTTCGAAAC
>NZ_JBZXDO010000058.1:0-10782 GCF_058725505.1 Serratia sp. A07 | reverse complement strand
GCGGCGCGGTTGCATTTTGGCCCGGACATGATTGATTGCGTCAACCTGTCGGCCAAGTGGTACGCCGAGTGGATGCCCAAGCTAAAAGGCGAGCTGGAAGCCCAGACGCTAAGCCTGGCCCGCCATCAATCGACCCTGGACGATCTGTTGCACATCAAGGTGGTCAACGGCATACCGCAGATTGACAAGGGACGCAGCAAGGATACGCAGTCGGCCATTCAGGGCGCCCGGCGCCACGGCGACTTTGCGGTGGCGCTGGCGATGGCGAACCGTGCCGCCGCGATGGACGGCTTCGTGCTGGATGATGACGCCTGTCAGGCGCTGCCGGCGCGTGAACGGGCGCTTGAGAACGTCGACACCGCGGGCGATGACGACTACCACGATTTTGAGCGAGGGTGCTGGTAATGGGTCAGATAGTCGATATTCACGGGCAGCCGCTTCAGTTTTCATCGGATATGCAAACGGCAAAAAACGATATTCCTCAGGTAGCCAGCCGGGCGCCGGAACACCCGGCATCGGGGATCACCCCCAACCGGGCGGCGCTGTGCCTGCGCGCGGCGGAAAGCGGCGATCTGAGTGCACAGGCCGATTTGGCCGCCGATCTGGAAGAAAAAGACACGCACCTGTTTTCAGAACTTAGCAAACGTCGCCTGGCCCTGCAGAGCGTGGAGTGGCGCATTCAGGCGCCGGACAACCCCAGCGCGCAGGAGAAAAAGCTGGCTGCCGGCCTGGAAGAGGTGTTGAGTGATGCGCACTGGTTTGAAAACGCGCTGTTCGACGCCACCGATGCCATCCTCAAGGGGTACTCGATGCAGGAGATCGAGTGGGCGCAATCCGGGGCGTATCGTTGTCCCAGGGCGATCCACTGGCGCGATCCGGCACTGTTTACCGTCAACCCGGATAACTACCGCGAACTGCGGCTACGCGATGGCAGTTATCCAGGGCTGGCGTTACAGCCGTTCGGCTGGATCTGCCATGAGGCCAAGGCCAAAACGGGTTACCCTGGCACCCAGGGACTGGTGCGCACGCTGATATGGCCGTTTATCTTCAAGAACTACAGCGTGCGGGATTTTGCAGAATTTCTGGAGATCTACGGTCTGCCGCTGCGCGTCGGCAAGTACCCCAGCGGGGCAACCAAGGAACAAAAAAGCGCGTTGATGCGCGCGGTGATGGATATTGGCCGGCGCGCCGGCGGGATTATTCCGGCCGGCATGAGCCTGGAATTTGAAGCGGCCGCCAATGGTCAGTCGGATCCATTTATGGCGATGGTGGCCTGGGGCGAGCGCGCCATCTCAAAGGCCATTCTGGGCGGAACACTGACCACCGAAGCCGGCGACAAGGGCGCGCGCTCCCTGGGTGAGGTGCACAATGAAGTGCGCAAGGAAATTCGTAATGCCGATTTACGGCAGCTTTCGCGCACCTTCAATCGCGATCTGATCTACCCGATACTGGCGCTTAACAGCCCGGCCCCGCTCGATATGCGTCGTCTACCGCGTCTGGTGTTCGACACCATGGACAGCGAGGACATGTCGACCTTTGCGGAAGCCATTCCCAAACTGGCCGCCGGTATGAAAATTCCGGTCTCCTGGATCCAGGATAAACTGCGCATTCCGTCGCCGAACGGTGACGAAGAGGTGTTTACCGTCGCCCAGCCGGCAATGGAATTGCCGCCGGCACAGCGCCCGCAGCCTCTGGCCGCACTGACGGCAACGCTCGAGACGGGCGAGCCGATGAAGGACGAGCTGGACGCGGTCGGTGAGGCGGTCAACAGTCAGGCGTTAAATGCCGCAGCGGATCCGCTGCTGGCCCCGGTCATCGCCGCCATCCGTGAGCAAGGGCCACAGGCGGCGCTTGAGATGGCCGCGCTGCATTATCCCGAGATGGACGACAGCGCGCTGATTGAACTGCTGACCCGCGCCACCTTCGCGCTGGAAGTCTGGGGGCGACTCGATGCCACAGCCGATTGATCTGGGCGTTGTCGCCCGTCTGCCCCCCAAAGAGGCGATCGCCTACTTTCGTGCCAAGGGCTATGCGATTACCTGGAACTGGTACGAACAGCTGGCGGATGTTCACGCCCGGATGTTCACCGTCGCCAAGGCGTCGCGCATGGACATTCTGACGTCGATACGGGACGAAGTGGACAGGGCCGTTTCCCAGGGGATCTCGCGGCAGGACTTTATCGATACGCTCACGCCGCGGCTGCAAAAGCTGGGATGGTGGGGAAAACAGGTGGTGGTCGATAGCGAGGGCAATGCCGAGCTGGTGCAGCTTGGCAGTGCGCGCCGGCTGGCGACCATCTATAACGTCAATACCCGCGTGGCCTACAACACCGGCCGTTATGCGCAAATGCTGGCAACGGCTGACGCCTTTCCCTGGTGGCAATATGTCGCCGTGATGGACGGCCATACGCGGCCTGCACATGCTGCCCTTAACGGTAAGGTATTTCACTACACCCACCCTTTTTGGCAGAGCCATTATCCGCCCAACGGCTTTAACTGCCGCTGCCGGGTGCGCGCCCTGTCTGACCGCCGCATGCGCGAACTGGGGCTGACGCCCGTCGAGGATGCCGGGCAGCTGCATACGCATGAAGCCGAAGCCGGCGTCGACAAGCGCACCGGCGAGGTATTCAGTACGCCCGTGACCACCTTTGATGATGGCAAGGTGAAAATGACGCCGGATGTGGGCTGGTCATACAATCCGGGCTCGGCGGCGTTCGGCGTTGACCAGACGCTTGTGCGTAAAATGATTGAGGTGAAGGATCCGGCGCTGCGTGAGGCGGTGGTGCAGGAGCTGAACAACAGTCCGGCGCGTCAGTTGAGTTTTTCGCTGTGGGCCAATCGCGTGATGCAAAGCCGGCGGGCCGGCAACGGTATTCACACGCTGGGCTTTCTGCCTGAGGCGATTGCCCGCGCCGTAGAAGCGAGCACCGGGCAGGCGCCGGCACGGTTGCTGGCGATGAGCGAGAAAAACCTGCTGCACGTTGACAGCGACAAGCACCATAACACCGGCGTGGCGCTGCTGGCCGAGGATGTGGCGCTGTTGCCCGCCCTGTTGGCACACCCGCAGGCGGTGCTATGGGATAAGGCACACCGGAATTTACTCTTTGTGGTGACCGGGAAGGAGGGTGCGGCGCGTGTGGTGGTTAATGCACCTTACGGCGTAAAAAAACACCCGGATGCGCTGGACGTGGTGATCAACGCCTACCGGATACCTGACGTGAATAAAGTGAAATCAGATCTGGCCGGCGGCAAGCTGGAACTGTTGGCAGGAACGTTAGACTAGACCGGTGGCAGGGGTCGAACCTGCATACATGTTATGCCCCGTTACCGGGACTTACATCGACTTTACCGATTAAGCGTACACCGGTCTATTGGCTGTATTTTAACCGACCCCCACCCGGAGGGCAAGATGTCGCAAGTTGAGTTAACCACCATCATCGACCGCAAGCGCCTGCAGAGCCTGTTTGCCGAACTGGTGCGCGTCGGTGAAGACGGTAAGGCCATCACCCGCGTGGTGGCCGCCAGCCTGCTGTCGTCCAGTGAACAGGCGTTTGAGCAAGAGCGAGACCCGTCAACCGGTGCGGCCTGGTCAAGTTTGAGCGATCCCTACACACGTTGGCGCCAGCAGCACGGTTACAGCCCCATCAAGATATTGACCCGCGACGGCGATATGGCGCGCAGCGTGACCAGCGATTGGGGCGATACCTGGGCGCGCGTCGGCTCTAACGCGCCGCAGGCGGCCATCCACCAGTGGGGCGGCAAGGCAGGAATGCGACCGGGGCCGGCGGCCATCCCGCCACGGCCATTTATGGGGCTGGATAAAACCGGCGAAAAGGATATTCTGGATTTCCTGATAAACCGCCTTTCCGATGCGCTGCATTAAAAAAGCGCCCCAACGGCGAGAAACGGCGACAGCGCGTTTTTTGCCGTTGGGTGCTATGATGGGGCATCGCGACTTTTTTGAAGCCGTCACGGCGTTTTTGAAGCGGTTTTGAACGGGGTTGCGTTGCCCCTCGCATCTTTTTTTCTCACCACCGGCCCCCTATTGTTAATCTAGCGTAATCCCGCCCGCGTTGCGTTGGCAGGCACACTGCCTGCATGACGACAAAAAATCCCCCATCAAAAATAGCCTATGCCGTGCTCAATGCTGCGACCCTGTCGCCATTTGAGCATGATGGCTGGTGCCAGGTGATGCCGGCGGGCCGAATCAAGGCCCGCGACGGCCGCCCGGCTGAACCCGCCGAAGGCTGGCTGATTAACGAATCGACCGTCCAGCGTATGGTGGCCCGTGTCGTGGCGCTCAATCAGCCAATCAAAATTGACTACAACCACCAGACGCTGTTTCCCGGCCATGAAGCGCCGGCGGCCGGCTTTGTGCACCCGTCACCGGACAATTTCCAGTGGCGCGGCGACGAGGGATTTTGGGTGAAGCCCACCTGGAACCCGCCTGCCATTCCGCGGCTGGTGAACAAGGAGTTTCCCTGGTTCTCCGCCGTGATGGGCTACGACGATGTCACCGGCGAACCGGTCGAGCTGCGCATGTTGGCCGTGACCGGCGATCCGGGACTGACTGGCATGAGTGCGGTTGCGGCGCTCTCTGCCGGCGATCTCTACCACGCATTGAACACCCCCTCCAATAAGGAACCTGCGATGAATGAAAACCTGAAACGGCTGCTGGAGGCGCTTGGCGTCACGGTGCCAGCGAACGGCGAGCTGAGCGATGAGGTGGCGACCGTGGCCCTCTCGGCGATCACCACCCTCAAAGGCCAGGCTGACAAAGCGACCTCGCTTGAAAGCAACGTGACCGCGCTCAGCGCTGAAATTACCACGCTGAAAACCGCCAAGCCGTCGGATAGCGTGGATTTGACCCGCTATGTGCCGGTGGAAACCTACAACGCGGTGCGTTCGCAGGTGGTCGCCCTCAGTGCCGATCTGGGCAAAACCACGCTGGCGCAAACGCTGGACAAGGCCGAGCAGGAAGGTCGCATCTTCAAGTCCGAGCGGGATTACTACGCGCAGTTAGGCACGCAGATTGGCGTTGCGGCACTGTCCGCCCAACTGGACACCCGCCAGCCCATCGCGGCGCTGAGTAGTCTGCAAACCCACACCCTGCCGGGTGGGCAGGAGAAAAAACCGGCGACCGCCGCCCTGTCGGCGGAAGACATGCAGGCCGCCCGCGTGCTGGGTCTGACCCCGGCCGAATTCCAGAAAATCAAAGAAGAGGAAGCGCAATAATGCCGACCCCGATCACCCCCGCGCAGATCACTGCGCTGATGACGGGATTCCGCAAGGAATTCCAGAACGGTTTAGGGATGGCCCCGTCGCAGTATCAACAGATTGCGATGACGGTGCCGTCCACCTCCAAATCCAACACCTACGGCTGGCTGGGGCAATTCCCGCAGTTCCGTGAGTGGATCGGCTCGCGCGTCATTCAGCAGATGCAGGCCTACGGCTACCAGATTGTCAACAAAACCTTTGAAGGCACGGTGGCCATTAACCGTGACGATTTTGAAGATGACAACCTGGGCGTCTACAGCCCGCTGTTCCAGGAAATGGGGCGCGCGGCGGCCGTACAGCCGGACGAACTGGTGTTTGCCGCGCTACGCGATGGTCTGAAAGCCGCCTGCTATGACGGCCAGAACTTTTTTGATGAAGAGCACCCGGTCTACAGCAAGGTCGACGGCAGCGGCGACAAGCAGACGGTCTCGAACATCTACACCGAAAAAAGCGGCGACAAGCCGTTTGCCGGCCCGGCGTTCTACCTGCTTGATTGTTCCCGCGCCGTGAAGCCGATCATTTTCCAGGACAGGCGCAAACCTGAGCTGATCGCCAAAACCAAGGTCGACGAAGATCGTGCCTTTACCGACAACGAGTTCGTGTTTGGTGCCTCGGCCCGTCGCAACGTGGGTTACGGCTTCTGGCAGATGGCGTACCTGATGCAGGCGCCGCTGACGCTGGATAACGTCTGGAAAGCCTGGACGGCCATGCGTGGCTTCAAGGCGGACGGTGGCCGACCGCTGGGTCTCAAGCCGACGCATATCGTGGTGCCGACGTCCCTTGAGAAACAGGCGACGCAGTTGCTGGATCGTGAGCTGTTCGTTGAGGGCAATAGCACCGCGTCCAACGAGCTGAAAGGCAAACTGAAACTGGTGGTTGCCGACTACCTGTAAGGGTGTTGCTGCTACCGCCTACAACGGGGCGTTATGCCCCGTTAAATTCCTGTTCAAAGGAGCATTGAATGTCCGATGAAACTCAAAAACCGGATGCCCCTCTCGATGATACGCCTGCTGGCGATACCCCGGATAAGCCAGCGCCTGGCACAACGGATAAGCCGTCTGTGCAGGCCAGTCATTTCCGCGTGGCGATCCGCTGCCCGCGCGATCGCTATATGCGTGCCGGCATCACGTTTGAGCGCGGCAAACAGGTTATTGAAGGCGTGGACAAAGCGACGCTTTCTCGCCTACAGGCTGACCCATGCCTCATTGTGGTGGACGTATCGCCATCAACGGAAACGGGCGCGGATGCTGGGCAGCTTCCAGCACACAATCTGGGCATCGACGTAGATCCGGAAGCGATCCGCATTGCGGTCAGCCGTCTGGACAAAGGGAACGAAGCCCACTTTACCCGCCAGGGTAAACCGCGCGTCAGTGCGGTCTGTGAACTGCTGGGGGCCAACGTCAACCAGGCGCAGATCACCGAGGCGCTTGATGGAGAGCACGCCTGATGTATGCCGGAGAGCGGGATTTGCGGGCGCGCTACGCCGGCGATCTGCTTGAGCGGCTGACCAACTGGCGCGGCGATCAACCGGCGGCAGAGCAAAAGATGGCGCAGGCGCTGACAGATGCCAGTGCGCTTATCGACAGCTTTATCGCAGCACGCTACACCCTGCCGCTGTCGGTGGTGCCATCGATACTCAAGCAGCACGCGTGCGCCATCGCGTTTTACTACCTGAACGACGAACGCGCCACCGACCAGACCATCCAGCGTTACCGCGATGCGCTTCGCTGGCTTGAAGCGGTCAAAAACGGCGAGATGCCGCTGGGCGTGGATGCGGATAACCAGACGCCCGACAGCGCCGATCTGCCGATGATGTGCGCGGAAGCACCGGTATTCGGGCGCGATCAAAAAGGGTTTATCTGATGATTGTTGAAACGGAAAACGCTTTGCTGGCGCGCCTTCGTACCCTGTTCGGCGACACGCTGCGGGAAATCACCACCCACCCTGGCGACTGGAGCGAGGAAGCCCTGCGGGTGGTACTCATGACGCCCCCTTCGGTGTATCTGGTCTGGCTGGGTGCGGAGTCGGGGCCAGTGAAAGGAACGGTTGACAGCCGCTTTGTCTTTTACGTGGTGGCCGATGCTGTCAACGGTGAGGAACTCAGCCGCCCAGGGGTATACCAGATTGTCGGGCGCCTGATTGCCGGCCTGTCGGGTTTTAAACCTGCCGGGGCCGGCCCGATGCGCTTTGAGGAAAGTCGCAATCTGTATACCGAAAAACAGGGCAATCGCGGCGTGGTGCTGTATGGCGTCTATTTCACCTGTGAAGAAGATATCACGCCGATCGTCCCGGAAGACGGGCTGGACGATTACCTGCGCCATTACCAGACGTTCAGTGAGCCGGCCGGCACGTCGCCGTTTGAGGCACACATCCGTTTACCGCAGGATAAAACCTAATGGCTGAGAGCACCCGTACCACAGCGCAATTAGCCGGCGACGCCGGGCCGGTGCCGGATTGGCGCGAACAGACTGATACCAGCTTTGCCCTGTTGGTGAAGCTGGCCAACAATGCGGTGGCGAACTATGCCGCCAACGCCAGACAGGGGAACCCCATGAGCGATGATGTGATTTTTGTCCGGCCCATGCCGGGCTGCGTGGTGCGCGATCCGGACAGTATGGAACTGTTACCCGAAGACGGTGCCTGGGTGCCGCGTAACGTGTTCTGGATCCGGCGCCTGTACTTCGGTGACGTGACTGACCTGGCCGCCCATGCCGGCGAACAGGCTGCCGGATCATCGGTAGAGCATGAGACGCCGCCGGCCCTGGTTGACAGTGACGCCGAATCGACTAACGCACAGGCCAAGCCGGCCTCTGACGATGCCCGCGAGGAATAAGCATGAGCATTTCATTCAACGAGATCAGCCCCAGCGTTCGCCTGCCGTTGGCGCATATCGAAATCGACAATTCCCAGGCGGTGATGGGGACGCCCTCCGCCATCACGCAGGTGCTGATGTTTGGCCAGGCCGCGTTCAAGGATGGCAAGGTCAACGGCTCCGGCGCGCTTGATGTGCCGGTGCGGGTAACCCGTGCCGATGCCGCCGAATCGCTGTGGGGCAAAGGCTCCATGATTGCCCTGATGGCCCGTGAGTTTCTGAGCGATAACCCGGATGCGGTGCTGACCGTTGTCGCCCAGGGTAACGGTGCCGGCAGCGCAGCGGCCGGGACGCTGACATTGGCAGGCAAAGCCACGCAAGCCGGCGTGCTCAATGTGTACATCGGCGGCGTGCGCGTCAGGCTGACTGTGAGCGAAGGCCAGCAGGGCCGCGCCGTGGGCGAACAGCTCGCGAAAGCCATCAATGCCAATGCGTCCCTGCCGGTCACAGCGGCGGCCGCGGCGCCGGCGGGTAAAGATGTGGACGCCACCTCAACGGTCGTCACGTTGACCGCGAAATTCATTTCCGCGCTGTCGGTGCATGACGTGCGTCTGGATTACTACGATGGCGAATTGACCCCGCCGGGCCTGAGCGTGCGTTTCGATGCGCCCAAAGACCGTGCCGCCAATCCCGATCTCGCCAAAAGCCTGTCAGTCATGGGCGCAACGCAGTATCACCACATCGTCATGCCTTATCTGGATGCGGCGAACCTCAAGCTGCTGGGGGCTGAACTGCGCGACCGCTGGGGGCCGGCGAAAATGTCGGACGGTATCGCCTGGACGGCGCACACCGGCTCGCTCGGGGAAATGACGGCGTTCGGTCAGGCACGAAATGATTTTCTGCTGACCTGCACCGGCATTCAGCGCGCGCCTGAACCGTCCTATCTGTGGGCGGCGACATTGTGCGCCATCGGCTCGAAACATCTGGCTATCGACCCGGCCCGCCCGCTGCAAACGCTGGCGCTGAGCCGCCGCATGGCCCCGGCGCTGGCCGATCGTCTGCTACCGCCGGAGCGTAACCAGCTGCTGTATGACGGCATTGCGACCGTTAACGTGGCCGCGGGGGATGTGGTGCAGATTGAACGGCAAATCACCACCTACCGCACCAACAGTTACGGCGATCCGGATCCGTCTTACCTCGATGTGAATACCGTCGCGACCTTGTCGTACCTACGCTATTCCACGCGACTTCGCATTACCCAGCGTTTCCCGCGCCACAAGCTGGCCGATGACGGTACGCCGGTCGCACCGGGACAGGCGATCGCAACGCCATCCATCATCCGCGCGCAGTTGCTGGCGCTGGCGATGGAGTGGCTTGATGCGGGCCTTGTCGAGAACTTCGAGGCGTTCCGGGACAGCTTGCTGGTCGAGCGCAACAAAAACGACCGCAACCGCGTTGATGTGCTGTGCAAACCGGATGTGGTCAACCAGTTCCGCGTCTTCGCAGAACAAATCCAGTTCATTTTGTAAGGGGTCACTATGGCATTTGGCAAATTGCAGTACCAGGGCAAGGCGATTGTCCGGGTCAACGGGCAAGAGTACCCGACGCTGACGGGGGCCACCTTTACCCCGTCCGGGGAAAAGCGCGAGGCGGTCACCGGCGCGCGGGTCTATGGCTACAAGTCTACGCCCAAGGCCGCCACGCTGGAGTGCAAGTTCCCCGCCCGCGGTGATTTGAGCGTCGATACGATCAACGGCTGGAACGATGTGACTATCGAGTTCGAAGCGGATTCCGGCGAGACCCACATGATGGTTAACGCCTGGAGCGACGGGGAAGAATCCCTGACCGATGCGGGGGA
Source organism: Serratia sp. A07 (assembly GCF_058725505.1). Lineage (NCBI taxonomy): Bacteria > Pseudomonadati > Pseudomonadota > Gammaproteobacteria > Enterobacterales > Yersiniaceae > Serratia > Serratia sp. A07. Next base: position 836 of record NZ_JBZXDO010000058.1, on the reverse strand, counting down.
GATCTCCGCCAAGTTCACCGCCGTGCGCAGTCAGCGCGTCTCGTAAGGAAAAGAGCATGACGCAGAATATTGAAAAACTGGCGGCCGCCGCCAAAGAGGCCGAAGGGCTGTCCCCCGAAATCGCCAGCGTCGCCGAGGAGTTGGCACGCGGGCAACTGACGCTCATTGACGGTCTGGTCACCGGCCAGGGCGATGATGAACAGCGCCACACGGACGTCACCTTACGGCTCCTGACCGGCAAGGACATCATCGATGCGGAGCTTGCCGCTGAGCGCGTCATCCAGACACAGAACGGCGCCGAACTGGTGCGTTCGCCCGCGATGGTGGAGTTCGAACTGCTGCGCCGTCAGGTGGCACGGCTGGGCAACATCAACGGGCCGCTCTCGCTGCTGCAGCTGAAAAGCCTGTCCGCACGCGATATCGAACGTCTGATTATCGCCCAGCGTCTGGGCGGTAGCGCGCTGGCCGGCCAACTGGCGGCCGAGTCGGGGCGACTGGATGCAGTGTCGGGCAAAGATTGAGGAAGCGGCGCTCATTCTCGCCACCACCACCCGTTCCGGCGTGGAGTGGGCGCTCTCCCTGCCGTTAATTCGGCTCTACCGACACTGCCAACAGGCAACCACCTTGTTACAACGCGAGTAATCGATGGCCGGAAAACAGCTTAAAGCCTCTGTCATTGTTGATCTGCTGGGGAACCTTCCCCGGCAGGCGCGGCTGTTCGGGCAGAGCCTCGGCGGCATGGGGACACAGGGCGGCGCGTCAATGCGCGGTCTGGGCTTGCAGGCCAATACGCTCGGCAGCCAGCTTGACCGGCTGGGCAATCAGGGACGGCGCGC
>NZ_JBZXDO010000057.1:0-10848 GCF_058725505.1 Serratia sp. A07 | reverse complement strand
TGAGTAGGTTGTGATCTCAGATTACAAACCGGCCAAAATAATTGTCGCGAACCGGCCAGATTAATTGTCGTCAGATATGCGTATATCATCGACCGCGCAGCTACGCAGTCTTTTCATCGAGGGGTACATTTTGCGGGGTGATAAGGCTCGATGCCTTCCAATTGAAACAAACGCCAATCAACCCTTTTTATTATAAGCAAAGTAGGGTGATGACAGCGGTTGTTTAGAATAACGCCATGAGAAGGTGAACAGGTTACGATGCCCATGACGACTTATACTGACAAACGAGGGAATGATGACGAAAAGCGAACGTCGATGGAGAGCATTCTCTATCGTTATACTGTCTGTAGCGATAGTGTTGTTATACCTAATGATTGAGTACGCCTGATTATCGGTTTTCCTTTGACGCGAGAGGTCGCAGGCCGGCCGTAGGCAATACCTGAACTGTCACGTTCACGTCACGCGTGATTACAGAATAGAGTGGCGTTCAATGTTCACTGTATATCAGGGATTAATTTAATGAACAGACGTAAATTTATTTTCTCTTCAGTGTGCCTGGGGGCGGGGATGGGCATGACCCGTGCAAGTTTTTCCCAGGAAAGCACTCAGCCAATGCCGCCTGTTAACTACCGGCCTCAGGTCCACTATGCACCAATAACGGGCTTCATGAACGATCCGAACGGCCTGGTTTTCTATCGCGGAGAGTATCATCTTTTTTATCAGCATAATCCCGTTGCAGCAGCCATGGGCAACGTCCACTGGGGACACGCAGTCAGCAATGACCTGCTGAATTGGCGCACGTTGCCGACAGCCCTGGCGAACTCCGCTGCCGGGCAGGCATTCAGTGGCAGTGCCGTCAATGACGCGCAAAATTCAAGCGGGCTCTTTGATAACCTTTCTGGCGGCTTGGTATTGGTCTATACACGTGCGGGTGCAACGGTTCAGACACAGGAAATTGCGTTTAGCCATGACGAGGGTAAAACATTTACCGGTTACAGCCGTAATCCGGTTTTGGACATCGATTCCGATCAGTTCCGTGACCCGAAAGTCTTTTGGTACTCTGCAGAGAAGTGCTGGATCATGACGGTCGTTGATGCACGAAAACATCGCGTGCTTTTTTATCGTTCGGATGATCTAAAAGCGTGGATAAAACTGAGTGAATTCGCTGATGCAGGGCTGCTGGGTGTGGATTATGAGTGCCCGGATCTTCTTTGCGTGCCTGTTGAGGGTGGCGGCGAAAAATGGGTTTTATTCCTGTCCATCAATCCAGGAGCGCCTCAGGGGGGAAGCACGGTCCAGTATTTTGTGGGAGACTTTGATGGCCAGCGATTCATACCCGTCGACAGGGCGACTCGACTGATGGACTTCGGGAAGGATTACTATGCTTTCCAGAGTTTTTCCGGTACGAGCGGTGTTCCTATCGGGCTGGCCTGGCTCTCCAACTGGCAATATGCCAATTTCGTTCCGTTTACCTCGTCGCGTGGAATGATGACGCTCCCCAGGAGGATTGGGCTTCGGCAAATCAAGGGTGATTGGCGTATCACTCAGCAGTTTGTTGATCTGTCCCCCCTTGTGCAACGTGTTCTGGTTGAGAAACCGCATCTGACAGGAAGTGATATCTTGTTGAGCCATCCCGTCCCCGCAGGAGAGGCTCTTGATATTGAACTGGATATTAATCTTTCGGCGGGTGCCGTATTCACCCTGAGATTTTCCAACTCCCAGGGAGAATCCCTGGACGTCGGATTTGATGGTGGAGACTTTGGCGGATTGTTTATTGAACGAGGCAAGACAGCTGGATTCTCGCACCGGTACTTTGTGAACAGTTTTTCGTACGCACTGGCACCGGGAACCCGCAACACAGATATGCGACTGATTTTGGACCGTACATCATTAGAGCTTCTGGGTGATAAGGGCGCGGCGTCGGGGACCGCATTGTATTTCAGTACGTGTCATTTCGACCGGTTGACGTTACTGGTTGAAGGCGGAGAAGCAACCGTTAATCAGCTGAAAGTGCGAACATTACGCGCCATAACAAGTGAAAGTGAGGCTGCTCAAGGGAACTTATAGCGGGCCTGGCAGACACCAATCTAGCTCTGGCGCATTAAAAACACAGGCCGGTTTACGGGTGTATCAATATTGCTGACTTAAAATGATGAGTAGACAATTATGGAGAAGTTATTCGCAAAGATAATGTTTTCAGCCAGATGGATCATGGCACCGGTCTACCTAGGGTTGGCTGCCGGCCTGTTCATTCTGGCATACAAGTTTTTCCTGGAGTTTATGGTGCTCTTTAAAGAGGCGCCATATATCAACAATGAGCAGCTTATTCTCCATCTTCTATCACTGGTTGATTTTGTTCTGATAGGGGGGCTGCTTGTTATGGTTGTTTTCTCTGGCTATGAGAACTTCGTTTCTCGTTTGAACGTGGAGGGCGCAAGCAGCGAGCTGTCATGGATAGGCAGGATGGACGTTGAGTCACTCAAGAACAAGGTGTTTGTCTCGGTGGTCTCCATATCAACCATACATTTACTCGGTGTGTTCATGGAATCAAAGAGCATCCCCGATGGCAAAATTTTGATGTATATGGGCTTACACCTGTGCTTTGTCTTCACGGCGCTACTGATGCAAGTACTTGAGAAAATTTCTAAGAAGAGCGATGACGCCGACTGACCTTGTACATGGTCAGTGGCGGGAGGTTTTCAGGATAACCTCCCTGTTGATGTAAACGCGTGAGCCACTGTACTCATTGCGCAATCGCGTAAGGCGGATGTTTGTGTTTGTACAAAAGATTTAAGTCTTTCACCGTGGCCAGCCGAACTGATATTTGGTTGGCTTGTTGTCGGTTGGCGGTTGTCTAGATGTACAACCCGTATTGGAGGTTATGATGGATGCGCCTGAAGTATCGCGTACAACAGCATGGATGCGAGTGGGGATCCTCACGCTATCAGCCTTTATATTCAACACCACTGAATTTGCACCTATCGGTTTACTGAGCGATATTGCCAATAGTTTTTCCATTCCGAGTGAACGGGTCGGCCTGATCATCACGCTCTATGCATGGATTGTCACGATTGCTTCGCTGACGTGCATATTTGCGATAGGCCAGGTTGAACGTCGTAGGTTACTCACAGGTATTTTTATCCTGTTCATCGCGAGCCATGTTCTCACTGCAATCGCATGGAACTTTAGCCTTCTGGTGCTTTCACGTGCGGGCGTTGCACTTTCCCATGCCATTTTTTGGTCGATAACGGCGTCATTGGCGATAAGGGTAGCGCCGCCAGGTAAAAGGGCACAGGCATTAAGCTTACTGGCAGGGGGAACCGCTTTAGCCATGGTGCTTGGCCTCCCATTGGGGCGCATCATTGGCCAATGGTTTGGTTGGCGAATGACTTTTGCCGGGATCGCGGCGAGCGCTGCCTTTGCATTAATCATGGTGCTGAAGTTTATGCCGGAACTAAAGAGCGAGAATGCGGGGTCACTCACTATGGTGCCTGAGCTGCTTAGGCGATGGCCTCTGGTATTTATTTATATTATCACTGTCATTGTTGTTACGGCCCACTTCTCGACGTACAGCTATATTGAGCCGTTTATACAAAATTTGGCGGGCATGTCCGAGAATGTCACGACGTTAATATTACTAATCTTCGGTGTATCAGGAATTGCAGGCAGTTTACTGTTTGGTCGATATGGCGAACGCTACCCCATAGCATTTTTGAATGCTGCGCTGACGTTGTTACTGATAAGTCTCGTTTTTCTTTTCCCTTCATCGAATAGCCAGGTTAGCCTGACTCTGTTATGTGCGTTATGGGGTATGGCCATAATGGCGTTTGGGCTCTCGATGCAGGCAAAAGTCTTGAATCTCGCGCCCGATGCGACAGATGTTGCAATGGGTTTTTTTTCCGGGCTTTATAATTTTGGTATAGGTAGCGGTGCCTTATTGGGTAACCTGGTTATTCAAGGGTGGGGAATTGGCGCTATAGGCTTTGTCGCTGCATCAATCGTCTTTTTGGCCATGAGCCTTAGCTTTTTGCTAAGACGTTTTCATTGATGAAGAATCTGTTCACGAAAATAGACACTATAGGAGGAAGTCGTAATGGAATATTACATGTTAGTCTTGGTGAAATTTCTTATCGGATTTCTTATCGTGATGACGCACTTTAATCTTTCGGGAAAAACTCAACTTTCGCAAATGACTCCCATAGATTTTATCGGAAACTTCGTTATTGGCGGGATCATTGGCGGTGTTATCTACAGTGATGCGATCCCATTGTATCAGTACATTGCCGTACTCATTATGGGGGTCATCTTGATATCAATGCTTAACTCTGTAAGCAAGCGAATACAGTTTTTTAGATCAATTACGATTGGTGAGCCGATTACAATCATTAAGGATCATCGATTTTTGATGGAAAATATACGTAACAAAAGAAACAAAATAGATATATTAGGGGTGTTATCACACATACATGCACAGGGTATACACTCGTTGCTGGCCATCAAGTATGCTCAGATCGAACCGGGTGGCCAGATAACTCTGGCTTGTGATGAGGATAAGGTGCCATCGTGTATTGTTATGAAAGAAGGCGAGGTGCAGGAGGAAGCTCTTGAAAAAATCGGAAAGACTCCAGAGTGGTTACTGCATAAGATAACAACATGTCAGGTAGCAGTTGAAGACATTTACCTGGCTGAGTATTGGGAAGGAAATGTGAGCTTTATTCTTATGGATGGTGAGGTGGTGAATAATGTTTGATTTACGCTTGCAGGGATGCCTGTACCAAGCTCGACATTATCTCTGATCATAATAGGAAAAACCAATGATATCTCATTGTAAATTTTAGCGATTTAGGGTTACACTCTTTTCACTGTGGTGAAACCCCCTGTGCGGTGGGGCGTATCAGCTATTTAGGTTATGGGCTTGGGCGGTTTGCGCGAATTGTGGTGCTGATACACAATTCTCCGGGAGGCACCCGGCACCGCAGTTTTTAAATCAGACAGTGGGCAAAAATAGTGGTTTGATAGATTTTTTGGAACATCTTGCTAATATGTTGGTCAACAGTGCTTTAAATTTCAATAAAGATTATGTGTTATTTTCGGTAATAAAAACTAGCGCATCCATCAATTGGAATTAACGCTGCTTACTATTGCATTTTTAACAGAATGCCTATACTCTATCCTTTAGGGGCGGTAGAGGTATTCAATTAATGTTAAGGTTGTGTTTTGCATTGAGTAAGGCGTTCTCTATCGTCCCTGCATGATTTAAAAAAACGAAAAAAAGCCGGCTATATTCCGGCTTTTTCTGTTACATCTTATAGCTTAAAGTTATTTGTGTGCGTCTATCGGTATGATTTGGCGCTGATGATGGGGGAGAGGAGTTCCAGGTCATCATGTATCCTGCTTTCAATGCAAATCTTTCGCTAATAGCAACTTCCAGGGCAGTTTCAGAGTTAACGGTAGTATCTTTGCTCCCAAGAGCAGACAGGCCTTGAATGAACTTGGCATTTTCGGTGAGTTGCCAGTTGTAAGTTGCAGATACATAACCCAGTGCGTTAGTCTTGCTACCTCCACCTGTATACACATCATGACGTATACCGGGACCTGCCTCGACGCGTAAGCTGTGAACAGGCCCATTCAGTAATTGGCGTCCATAGCCAGTGGTGAATGTATCGCGTGCTCGGTAGCCGTTATATCTGTCGCTTAACCAGCCGGCTTGGCCGAAAATATAGTCGCGATCGGTTAAGTTGTAGCGGCTTCGTCCGCCAGCAGAGTACTTTTCTGAGGAGCGAACGTCATTGGAAGAGGCGTTACTGGCATTACCCCAAATGGACCAGGCAGTTGAAGAATCGTACCAGGTCATATTACTGCTCATCGTCAGGTTGGTACTTTTCGAATTACCAGATTGCGCAAGATAACCTGCATTGATATTGCCTTCGAAAGGTTTTTTTGCAGATGTTGGGTCATCCATAATTGTAAATATGGAATCATCTGAAATGGCGCGTTTGCTAAAAAGCGCACCAGTAGCGATAAGAAGAATGACTGGTACTATATTGCGATATTTCATGATTTTTTGCCAAAATTGTCTTAGTCTGTTTATGGGGATCTCATTGGTAATGAGATAGCTGTCTTAGCAAGACAGTTTTTTAATTGTAAAAAATATAACTCAATATGGCAATACACAAGGCTTACCTTTTGCCTATCCTCCAAGCTCGTCGAGTTGAATGGCAAAGTTTGTAAACAGCTTATTGCTGCTTATCAAGCCATGGTATCAAAGTAGACTAATTGAGGGTGGGGTGAAATTATGGGCCTGTGACGGCCCGTGTGAAATGAATACCATAAAGCTAGGTGAGTTGCGTATGATTGAAAGAGTAAGATGACCTGCTACATGTTATATACGCACGCATAAACAGAACTGTGAAAAAGCTAGCTTCATTCGGACTGTTACTGACGGGCTGGATTTGCCGGTAATTTATGCTATCATTAATGAGTAAAATGACGTTTATTTAACATAAGTACATGTCATATTTATAGTAAACATAATAAAAATTAGTTAGATGTAATTCCTGCGCGGCATGTTCACCAACCATGTCGCTTTTTTTATTGCTTATTGTCAAACTCAATTGGCACTTGGGAGGGGAACTCGGTGTTAACTTTAGTTCATGACTGCTACTTGTTAAATAGACTCTAATAGTGCTGGTTGATTTACTATTAATTATTTAAAATCGATGGTGATATCGAGAATCATCCAATGAATAAACAAAAATAAAAGCAGCCCCAATAGCATCGAGATTACGATAAAGGGAATTGGTGAAGTCGTAAATACACTTTTTATTTTGCTTAACATTTCATAACTTCTCAAAAGTCGAACTCATCACTAACTATTGTAACTCATTGAAATGAATTTGTGAAAAATTTTCTTTGGGTGGTCGTGGCTGGCGACTATCTCTGTCGTTTCTGAGCCCTCATGGATAATCTAAGCTGTGCTGCCTCTTTAATTACCTAATCTTTTGTAAACAGTAGGGGGGAACCCAGCCTTGCCATCGCTAGATACTAAGTCGCCGTTTTGTCGTAAAGTGTGTCGATGCGATAATATTCTTTTAGGCGACCAAGGAAATGTTCAAAAACGTTGCGATTGTGTTAGGCATCACGATCGAGCTTTAAACGACCATGCGACGCCATTTCCTCATTTGATTTAGTGGAATGACGTTTTTCATACTTTTTTCAGCTGGTTACTTAACGCATGTCTTGAGTAAGCTTTATCAGCCCGTACGGCTTGATTACGCCGCTTCATGCTGCCGTTATGACGAGTCACACCAATGACGTCCAGCAGACGTTGTACGAACTAGCTTTAATGGGCTTGTCCGGGACTCAGCAGAATGTTCAACGGCAGACGCTTCGTACTGTCGCCATAAAGTCATCTGATATTTGTTATTCTTGGCACTAGGGAAAACCTGAAAAATAGATTGTTAGCATTGGGTTGCCTTTGGAGGTATAGGCTTCCCCACAGTTTTTGCCCTAATAGACTTCAGGAATGAGGATGTGATAGCCGTCTATCAAACTGAAAACTGCTGACTATGAGAATCTATTTCTTTTGGGAAAAGGTTTTTCTATGGTGGTAGCCATACTGCTCTGCGCAGGATAAATGCCGGTCAAGTTTTACGGAGCGCTGCTTATGTCTCATTGTAATACACCCGAACAAACCGCAATCATTGGTTGGTCCGGCCATCGCCTGGTGTTCACGGCGTTAGCCGGCCCCGGTAAAACGTCAACATTGTTCCGTTTTGCGCAGGCAAGCTCGAACTGCACAATGCTTTATCTCGCCTGTAACCGTGCAGTCAGGGATGAGGCTGAGGGAAAATTCCCGTTTATCGTCGAATGTAGGCCGCTGGCTCGCACATCTATCACGACCTTTAACGGTTTATTCTGTAATGGGGATAGCGAATTGGGTCTGCAACACTTTCTTGATAAAGATTCACGCTGTGGTTTGTCGCCCGACAAAATCCTGGTATTGGCGCAATTGATCTGGTGCGAGTCTGCACGCCAGGGCGCTACTTCTCTTGTGTCCCATGACGTTTACCTCAATCTGTATCAGCTCTCTCAGCCTGACCTTTTCAAACGCTGGAAGACGCTCATGTTTAACGAGGAACAAGGCGCGAGCGCGGTGACTCAGTCACTGGTACTGGCGCAGTGCTGTGATGTGGTGTTGGTCGACGATGGCCATCAACAAATCTACCAGTTTAGTGGCGAGGAAAATGTCCTCGATGCTCCCGAGTTGGTCGATGCGGTTCAACTTTATCTGAATCACAGTTTCCGTTTTGATCCTACTGTAACCCAGGTGGTCAATATGCTGCTTTCCCGGCAAGAAGAAACGATACAGCTGGTCGGGGAAGGGAGAAATGCCAAGGCTATGACGTGTACACCTGATGATGTGAAGGGACAGCCTGTTGCCATATTGAGCCAAACGGTGGCCGGAGTCATCGGCGCTGCGCTGGATGCCAGTCTGGCTGGCAAGACGGTGTATTGGGTCGGCGGTATCGCCGGCTACAAGACCGAGGAGCTGGAAGACCTCTACTGGTTTTCGGCTGACATGACTGAGCGGATGCAGTCCCCGCGGCTGGCGCGAGAATACCGCAACTTTGAGGAATTTGAGTCGGTTGCCAGAGCAACCAGGGATGTTGAGATGAACCAGGGGCTTCGGTTGCTTGAGCAGTACTTCCCGCTGCCACAAAAGCTGCAGGTGATGCGTGAACATGCTGTTACTGACGAAAGCCAGGCGCAGGTGATTGTGTCGACGGCGCACCGCAGCAAGGGACTGGAGTGGCCGGTGGTTATACTGAACGAGGATTTTGCCGATATTACGGATCCCCTGATGGCCGAAAGCGAACGTACTGATGAAACCAATCTGCTGTATGTCGCGGTGACTCGTGCCCGGCAAATGTTAATACTGAATGAATTGCTCCAGATGTTGATGGACAGCGAGAGTAATGACCTCGCCGGAGGTCTGGCATGCTGAAGGCTATCAAAGAACTGCTGGTTGGAACCCGGGCTATGTCGGCAAATCCAACGACAAGCATTCCAGGCTCTCAATGTCCTGTAGGTTATTTTATGCCGGCATCCGCAGAGCAGCTTTTGAGCACGGCCTCTCGTCAGCAGTGTTTACAACAGCTGTGGGAGAACAGCGCGCTGCCCAAAGATCTCTATGAACATTTCTATCTGCAACCCTTGAAGCAGCTTGTTAAGCTGATGCAGGTACTTCCGGCCGCGTCCCAGGGGGAGCATGCCAGGGAAGGAGGGCTGGTCGATGTTACCCTGCAGACGATGACTTATGCGGTTCGACTGGCCAAGGGGCACATGTTGCCCCCGGGGGCCGCGCCCGAAGAACAATCCGCCCAGAATGTGCAGTGGAATGTCGTGGTGTTTTATGCAGCGCTATGGCACTACCTGCCGCTGTTGAGCCAGCTGCAGGGTGAGTTCCAAAGTGGCCGTGCCTGGTTACCTGGTTTGACGGTGCCGGGTGAACCTTACCGTTTTCGCTTCAGGGCAGCCCCGTCAGCCCCGCCCCTGGCCACAAGTCAGAGCGCAATGATTGCGGCACGGCTGCTGCCTGAAGAGCTTATCGAATGGCTGTCAACACTACCAGCAGCGATACATTCGTTGATGACGATAGCGTCCAGGCAACCGAGCACATTACCTGCAATTGACGATATTATTCTGGAGGCGACCAAACTGGCTCGTGGCGATGGTTTGGCCGTATCGCTTTTGCCGATATCCAACTCCGACACATTGGCAACAGTCTTACCATCCTTGGCGCCAACGACAGAAAATACCACTACTTCAGTACCCGAGACTGATTTGCAAAGCGCAGTCAGCAGTACCCATCCTCCTCTTGCTCAGGAGCAACTGCCGGCAGAGACATTAGATCAGCTTAACGAAAATACACCGTTAGTCACAGAAGTGTTACTTAGCTCGGCCCTGGATGCGCCGGTCAACGATAAGCCTTTGGCTGAGATGGTCCTGGCACCAGAAACGGTGGGGGGTGTAGAAGAAGATACGCAGGCTTTGTTGTCATTAATGGCGGTAGAGGTGTCAGTACCGACTTGCCTGGATAACCAAGAAGAGGGAAACGCCCCTCAGAAAGAGAGCCTCCTTCCTGAAGAAAAGCAGGGGTCGGTACATGACATAACTACTGTAATTGAAGATGACTGTGTTTTACCAGGCGTAATAGAACCTGAGCTACTAAAGAGCACGGACACAACGGCTATTTTAGAGACTCAACATTTATCAAAGGATCCCCGTTTAGAAGAGAATAATGTGGAAGGTATTTTGAAGGCAGAGAGCAATGTTGGGAGCGCATTTCTACAGTGGTTGAGTTTTGGGGTAAAAAAAGGGGACATATCCGTTAATACCATAGGTTCCAGAGCACATATTGTCAGTGGGTTCGTGTTTCTCTGCGTTCCAGATATTTTTCATCTGTATATCAAAGAAAATAATTTCGAGCGTACTGACCGAAATGCTATCCAAAAAGCGTTTGAAAAACTGGGAAGACATCGGATCCGTAAGGGGCAGCGATTCTTTATTGGCCATCTTTATGAAAAGCCTGAGGGGGTGGGCACATATCGTCGTATCAATGGTTACCTGATTAAGAAAAATAGTTTGTACGGCGGGACACGCGTGCCAGAGGACAGTCAGTTACTCGTGATCCCTTAGTCTTTTGATGCAGGGAGAATCTCATAAATGTTAGGTAAATCTGACGGATTGTGAGTGGATAAATAAACCTATTCGAGGTTATGAAATGAAAAGTGAAGAAAAAATGCACGATGAGTGGGAGTTCTTGCTCGAGGAATATTTTTTCAC
>NZ_JBZXDO010000056.1:0-11750 GCF_058725505.1 Serratia sp. A07 | reverse complement strand
ACGCAGGATGCGACCTTCGACAACCCGTACGGTTTCCCCGACCTGTCGATGTGTTTCTGGCCGGTGGCCTTCAAGAAGGGCGGCTGGCGGTTCTGGATGACCTTTACCGAGAAGTACGGCAGCCCGTGGCTGGTCGGCAAGCATCCTCGGGGCACGGCGGACGCCGAAATCGATCTGTTGCTGAACTCACTCGAAGGCATGGTGGAAGACGCCGTGGCGGTCATTCCCGACGACTCGTCGGTGCAGATTATGGAGGCTGGCGGCAAGGGCGCCTCCAGCGATATCTATCGTCACCTGATTGAGCTGGCGCGCTCGGAGATCACTATCGCGCTGTTGGGGCAGAACCAGACCACCGAGGCGTCCGCCAACAAGGCCAGTGCCGTGGCCGGGCTTGAGGTCACCGCCGATATCCGTGACGGCGATGCCAAGCTGGTGATGAGCGCCATCAATCAGGTGCTGCGCCATATGGTGGAGCTCAACTTCGGTGACGTGCCGATGCCACAGTGGGAGCTGTGGGAGCAGGACGCGGTCGACGATGTCCAGGCAAAACGCGACCAGAGCCTGACCCTGTCGGGGGCACTCTTTACCCCGCAGTACTTTATGCGCGAGTACAACCTGCAGCCCGGCGACCTGCGCGAGTCGGCGGTGATGACCCCGCTCACTAACGCCGCCTTTGCCGAGTCGCAGGCCGATGAGGCCGGACTGAGTGAAGAGGCGCTGGACGGCGCGCTGTCGTCGCTGCTGCACACCGGTCATGCGGATAAAGTTCTGGCGCCGATACTGGCGCCATTGTTCGACGCGGTCCGGGATGGCGCGGCACCGGCGCAGCTGATGGGCATGCTGGCGGAGTTGTATCCGCGTATGGATGCAGGCCAGCTGCACGAGCGCCTGGCGCGCATTCTGTTTATGGCAAAGGTTGCGGGGAGGCTCAGTGCTCAGCAGTGATGATTTGTCGGTCTGCTTTGGCCTGCCGCCGGCGCGCGCCATTGCGTATCTGAAGGCCAAGGGCTATCGCATCACCTGGGACTGGGAGGAGATTTGGCAGGAGGCGCACGCCGAGGCGTTCACCGTGGCCAGGGTCACCCGCCTCGATATCCTGGAAGATATCCGTCAGGCGCTGGCAAAAGCCCTTGCAGAGGGCAAAACCGCGCGCTGGTTCAAAAAGGAACTGACGCCGATACTGCAGGCGAAGGGATGGTGGGGGAAAGCGGACGCCACCGACCCGTCGACCGGTGAGCCGGTAACCATCCAGCAAGGCAGCCCGTGGCGGTTGGATACGATTTACCGCACCAACATGTCGACGCTCTACAGCGCAGGACGCTGGGCCGAACAGCAGGCCAATATCGATGACCGACCCTACTGGATGTACGTGGCCATCCGCGACAGCCGCACCCGCCAAAGCCATCTGGCGCTGCATGGCCTGGTGTTTCGCGCCGATGATCCGTTCTGGCAGAGTTTCTACCCCCCGAATGGCTGGCGCTGTCGCTGCAGCGTGGTCGCACTGAGTGCCGATGATGTTCGCCGCCGGGGGCTATCTGTCGGTTTTGCTGCCAGCAGGCTGGATACCTCGATGAGGCTGGTCTCTGAGAAGACCGGTGAATTGAAGGAGGTCGCCACCTTCCGCCTGCCGTCGGGTAAGACCATCAGCCCCGACGTCGGGTTCTCGTACAACCCCGGGCACGGTTATGCGCCAGACCTGGTGCGCTATGGCGGCTCGCTGGCAAGTCTGGCGCGCGAGCAACTTGGAGAACGTCCATGAACGACCTGATGCACATTGCCATTAATGCCGGTGAACTGGAGAAAGCCCTGCGTAACCTCGACACCGCCGGGCGGGATATGACACCGCTGATGCGCGCCCTGGCGGAAACCCTCAAGACCGAGACCGACCTCAACTTCGAGGACGAGGGGCATCCGGCCTGGCAACCGTCGGTGGCCGCCCAGACGCGCGAGGGGATGACGCTCTCGGCAACCGGGCAACTGCGCGGCAGCGTGACCACCGAGTACGACAGTCACCAGGCCACGCTCGGCACCAACCTCGATTACGCGCGTATTCACCAGCTCGGCGGCAAGGCCGGCCGCAACCGCAGCGTCGAACTGCCGGCACGCCCGTACCTGCCGGTCGACGCCGACGGTACGCTGCAGGCCGGTACCGAACAAAAACTGCTGGATACGGTGCTGCGCTACCTGGAACGGTCAACTGGACGTTAAGGCCGTCACGCGATTTAAGGCGCGCAGGCGGGTCAGTTTACCTCTGTACGCCCCGACGGCCTTTATAAACCTTTATAAAGGCCTCTGCGGCGGTTTTTACGCGCGGTCGTTGACGCCATCCTCAATCAGCGGCATGATCGGCGCACACCTCTTGGTCTTTCCTCCTCTATTTTCCCGTTACCCCGTTTTTCTTAAAGCCGTTTAAAAGCCGACACCATTCCCTCTGCGCCACACTGCTCCGGAACATTCACCGGAGGGGACATGAGCACACTCCATATTTTCAAGGCCGGCACGCATACCGACATGCACGGCCGCAAGATTGATTTCAGCGAGACCATGATCGGCGACATGGTGCAGGCGTACGATCCGTCGCTGCACGAAGCTCCCATCGTGGTCGGGCACCCGCGCACCGACGACCCGGCTTACGGCTGGGTAAAACGCCTGGCAGCTCAGGGGCGTGACGTGCTGGCTGAACCGCATGAGGTCGACCCGGCATTTGCCGAGCTGGTTGCCAGCAAGCGATTCAAGAAGATTTCCGCCTCGTTCTACACCCCGGACTCACCCAGCAACCCCAAGCCCGGCGTCTATTACCTGCGCCATGTGGGGTTCCTGGGTGCTCAGCCGCCGGCTATCAAGGGCCTCAAAAGCGCCTCATTTCATGAAGAGGAAGACGGCGTGGTGGAGTTCGCCGACTGGGGCTTTACCACCAGTGCGTCGATGTTTGCCCGCCTGCGTGACTTCTTTATCGAGAAGTTCGGCCGTGAGGCCACCGACGAGGTGATCCCCGCCTGGCAAATTGACGCCCTGCGCGAAGCCGGCCAACCCGAATCGACGCCGCGCCCCGCGTTTACCGAATTTACCGTCGCTGCTCCGGCAGCGCCCATTCCCCCCACCACTGAGGACAACACCGTGGATGAGCAAGAAAAACAGCGCCTGGAGCAGGAGAACGCCGACCTGAAACGCCAGCTTGACGCCCGCCGTCAGGCCGACAGCCAGGCACGCCAGCAAGAGGTACACAATGCCAATGCCGCCTTTGCCGACGGTCTGGTGACTGACGGGCGACTGGCCCCGGCCGCCAAAAACGTCGTGGTGGCGATGCTCGATGCTGCCGACGCCGGCGAAGAGCCGGTCAGCTATACCGAAGGCAGTATCACTCAGCCGCTTGGCGAAGCGTTTCGCGCGCTGCTCAAAAGCGCGGCCCCGCTGGTTGATTTCAGCGAGGTTGCGACCAAGGAGCGCGGTAACCCTACCGTACACACGGCAGAGTTCGCCGACGCCGATCCGGTGCAGCTGGCCCTGCACCATAAAGCGCTGGCCCTGAGCCAGTCCGAAAAAATCAGCTATGAGTCAGCGGTCAAACGCTGCCTGTAAGGAGAGAGCATGTCCGACTATCTGAAGGGAAAACGCGTCGTTGACCCTGTACTGACCACGGTAGCGCGCGGCTACAAGAACGCCGCTTTCATCGGCGACCAGTTGTTCCCTGTGGTGCAGATGGAAAAGGAAGGCGCAAAAGTGCCGACCTTTGGAAAGGGGGTGTTTGCTGTTTATGACACCAAGCGCGCCGTCGGTGCCGACAGCAACATCATGATCCGCGAGAAGCAAGACAGCATGGATATCCTGCTGGATGAGCACGACCTGGCAGCGCCGGTGGATTATCGCGAGCAGCATGAGTCGATGTTCAACGAGGAAGTCAAGGCCGCCCGGCGTGCGACCAATGGCATCGAACTGCGCCGCGAGATCTACGCCGCCGAAATGGCGCAGAACCCGAAAATCTACCTGACCAACGCGGTCAAGAAGCTGGTCAGGGAAGATGCCTGGGTGAAAGACGGCAAGGCCAATGGCGATCCGCTGCGGATTATCGAAGACGGCATGGAAATCGTGCGTCAGAACATCGGCCTGCGTCCGAACGTCATTACCTTCGGCGCATCGGTCATGGCGTTGCTGCGGTTCCACCCCGCGCTGCAGGCGGCCATTGGCGCCAACGAGCGCAAGCGCATCACGGACGATATCCTCAAGGATCTGTTCCAGGTGGATAAAGTGCTGATCGGGGCGCCGCGCTCGCTGTCAACCGACGGCAAGAAGGTGTCCGACCTGTGGGCCGACAATGTAATGCTGCATTACATTACGGCCCCGCAAGCCGGCAGCGACAGCGCCGACGAGAACGAGCCGTCGTTCGGCTATACCTTCCGCCGCACCGGCATGCCCGTTATCGACAAGTTCGACAGCGCCGGCGGCAAAGTGGTGAACGTCCGCTATACCGACATCTACAAGGTGGCGGTGGTCGGGTCGGATGCCGGGTACCTCATTACCAACGTGAAAGGAGTCTGAGATGCAGACGCAACAGGTTGTGTTGACCACAACGGTAGTGGCAAGCGAGCCGCTCACGCAGCAACGCCTGGTGAATGTGACCGGCGGGCTTTGCAGAGCTGGTGATATTGCGCTTGGCGTTGCCGAAGTTGACGGCAAGGCCGGCGATTCGGTGCCGGTCAACGTGCTGGGTATCATCGCCGCTGAGGCGGGCGGTGCCATTGACGTGGGCACATCGCTGACGGTCGATGACCAGGGCCGCGTGATTGCAGCTGCGCCGGCCGAAGGTAAAGACTCTCAGGCAGCCGGCGCGGTGGGTATCGCGCTCAGCGCTGCCGGCGGAGAGGGTCAGCTCATTCGTGTGCTCTGGAGGGCGTAATGGCCTACTGCACGGTCGCGGATGTGGGCAAGGTTATGGCCAGCCGTACGCTGATTGAGCTCACCAATGACGCGGTGATGATGAATATCGGCGAGGCGTTGCCGGCGACGGTCAACGAGGCGGTCATCCTTGACGCCATCCGTTATGCCGACGAGTTGATTGACGCCCACCTGCGCGGGCGTTATCGGCTGCCGCTGCCCCTCATCCCCACGGTATTACGTGATCTGGCCGTCAATCTGGTGTGCCACTGGCTCTATCGACGGCGCCCGGAGGGTGACCTGCCGGAGGCGGTCAAGGAGAGCTATCGCGGCACCGAGAAAACCCTGGTGGCCATTCGTGACGGCAAACTCACTCTCGGTGTGGAAGCGACGCAGCGGGATATGCCGGAGCCCGGCGAAATGCGCGTGCGCAGTCCCGGGCGTCGCTTTGGCGGCCCCGGTGGACTTTTGGAGCGTTACTGATGAACGTCAGCGAGCTGTTAACTGCCGTGGTGACACGGCTTCGCACCAAGTTGCCGGCACTGCATGTGGATTTTTTTCCGGAGAGCCCGGCAGAGTTTCGCCTCAACCACCCTTTGGGGGCGGTACTGGTGAGCTATGGCAAATCCACCTTTGGCAAAACACAGGATGTGGGTGTCGTCATTCAGCCGCAGAGCGTGCGGTTCAACGCCACCGCTGTGCTGCGCCAGCTTAACGGCAAGGGCGGCGCGGTCGACGTCCTCGACTTGCTGCGTCAAAGCCTGGGCGGCTGGCGTCCACCGGACTGCCAGCGTGACATTTGGCTGGTCGAGGACGTGTTCCTCGGCCAGCGCGAGGGACTGTGGCAGTACGTCCTGACGTTCGAGACGGTCACGGTATTTGTACAGGACAGCGAGTCGGCGGATCAGCCGCTGCTCACCCAAGTTGATTTCGAGGAAAGCGATGAAATACATCTACAACGGCCCGGCGAGCGGGGTGACGCTGCGCTTCGGGGAAGTGCTGCAGGAGATCCTGCTGTTCCCTGAACGGGAGGTCGAGATGCCTGCCGACCATGAGTATACCCAGACGCTGGAGATGCTCGGCTATCTGACGCCGGTGGAAGATCCTTCCATCTTTGATGAACCGGTACCTGAACCTGAGCCAGCCCCTGAACTGCAAACGCAGCCCGAGCCTGATACCAAGGTCAAGGCCGCTGACGGTAAAGGCAGAAAGTCCCCTGAAGAAGGAGATAAACAATGAGTGCCAATTATTTACACGGGCCGGAGGTTATCGAGATCGAGCGTGGCTCGCGTCCGGTCAAGGGCGTCAAGTCAGCGGTTATCGCCGTAGTCGGTACCGCCCCGGCAGGTCCGGTCAATGTGCCAACGTTGTGCCTGACCGAGAAGGATGCGGCGCAGTTCGGTAGCGAAGCTGAGGGGTTTACTTTGCCGCAGGCGCTAAGGGCCATCTACGACCACGGTGCGGGTACCGTGGTGGTGATCAACGTGTTTGACCCCAAGCGCCACAAGGCGACACAGAACGAGCAGGACGTGACTTTCGACAAGGCCACCAACCAACTGCAGCTGAAGTCTCCGGTGGTCAGCCCTGTTACGCTTAAAAGCACTGACGCCAAAACCACCTATGTTGCAGGGAAGGATTTTACCGTTATTGCCGCCACCGGCATCGTTACCCGTGTAGCCAATGGCGCGATTGCGGTGGGGGCACAGGTCAGAGCAACCTATGACAATGCGGATACCTCGAAAGTCACCGCCGCAGATATCATTGGCAGCACTGATGCCGCCGGGCGCCGTACGGGGCTCAAGGCGCTGGATGAGACCTATACGCTGTTCGGTTTTGACGTAAAGATCCTGATCGCCCCGGTTTACTGCACTCAGAACTCGGTGACGGTTGAACTGATTGCCTGCGCCGAGAAGTACAAGGCGCTGGCCTACGTCGATGCGCCGGTTGGCACCACGTTCGCCCAGGCCATCAACGGGCGCGGACCGGCCGGTAATATCAACTTCAATACGTCTTCCGACCGTGTACGGCTCTGTTACCCGCATGCGCTGGTCTACGATAAGGCGACCAACAAGAACCGCCTGGAGCCGCTATCCCAGCGCGCGGCCGGTCTGCGCGCCAGGGTCGACAACGACAAGGGCTTCTGGTGGTCGTCCTCCAACCAGGAAATTGCAGGAATTGTCGGCATGGAGCGGGCGTTATCCGCCAAACCGGGTGACCCGCAAAGCGAGGTCAATCTTCTCAACGAAAATGGCATCACCACGGTGTTCAACAGTTTCGGCAGCGGTCTGCGCCTGTGGGGCAACCGTACGGCGGCGTTTCCGAGCGTGACGCACATGAAAAACTTCGAGAACGTGCGGCGCACCGCCGATATGCTCAACGAGTCCCTGCGGTTTTACAGCCAGCAATATATCGACCAGCCGATTGACCAGGCGCTGATTGATGCGCTGACCGAGTCCGTCAACGCTTACGGTCGCAAGCTGATCGGCGACGGCGCGTTGCTCGGGTTCCTGTGCTGGTATGACAAGAACCGCAACCCGGATGAAGAAATTGCCGCCGGTCATCTGCTGCTGAGCTACAAGTTCACGCCAAAACCGCCGATGGAGCGCCTGACGCTGGAATCGGAGATCACCGGCGAGTTCCTGGCCACGCTGAAAGGAGCGACACAATGACAACGAGCGACAATCGCACGCTGCGCCGTCGGGTGCTGGATACGCTCTACCGCGAGCGCAAAGTGCGCCCCCTTGGGCATGGCCTGTTTATCGGCGAGCTGGAGACGCTGTTCGGCGCCCCGCTGGACTTCGATGTTCAGTACCTGGTGGAAAAAGGCCTGGTCAGCTGGTCGGCCGGCTATCTTAAACTGACCGCTGCCGGCATCGATGCCGTCGAGGAGGAAAACTATGGCCGGTAAAATCGAGATCAACGCGATCAGCAACGCCAATATCTACGTCAACGGCGCGAATTTGTTGGGGCGAGCCGAAGAGGTCAAATGCCCGGAGATCCAGGCCATTATGCAGGAGCGCAAGGCGCTGGGCATGGTCGGCAAGCTGGAGTTGCCTTACGGCTTTGACAAGCTGGAGGGTGAGATCAAGTGGAACAGCTTCTATGCCGACGTGGCGCGCCTGGTGGCCAACCCGTTCAACAGCCACCAGTTGCAGTGCCGTTCGAGCGTACAGCGTTTCGGCTCTCAGGGACGTATTGATGAAATCCCGCTGGTGACCTACATGACGGTGATGTTCAAAAAGAACCCGCTGGGCACTTTCAAA
Organism: Serratia sp. A07; assembly: GCF_058725505.1. Classification (NCBI taxonomy): domain Bacteria; kingdom Pseudomonadati; phylum Pseudomonadota; class Gammaproteobacteria; order Enterobacterales; family Yersiniaceae; genus Serratia; species Serratia sp. A07. The sequence continues at coordinate 3,615 of NZ_JBZXDO010000056.1, read as the reverse complement.
CAGCACGAGAGCCCGGACTTCACCAGCGGTTTCAGCTGCACCTATGTCAAGCAGGTGCTGGATGGTGAAGAGCTGCTGGAGCTGGACTACATGGCCAATATTTTCCGTGTTAACGGTGTCGACGTGCTTGCAGATTACCGCAGTAATATCGGCGGCTGATATCCCGGTTTCGTCCATTAGCCTATTGAAGGGGCCGCATCGCGCGGCCCTTTTGCATTATTAATGCCGTTTAAAAGCGCCGACTACCCAGGTGCGTTACCGTGCTTCTACTGATTATTTTACTCAATCCAGTAGAGGAACATCTTATGTCTCAATCAACCGAACAATTTCTGCTCCGCTATCCCTACACCACCGCTGGCGGCCAACGCATCGAAAAGCTGCCCATGCGTCGTCTCGAAGTGCGCGATATGAAGCGCGTCATGGCCGCCAACAAGGACCCGGCGAACTGGGACATGCCGCTGATTGCCGCGATGGTGGATTTGCCGGTTGAGGATTTGGACAGCATGGATCTGGCGGATTACATGGTATTGACCCAGCGGTTTCAGGCCCTGTCTAAGCTGGATGACGAACCCGAAACAATTGCTGAAGGCTGAGGCGTTACTGGCGAGATGGTTTCGGTGGCAGCCCAGCGAGATTGACGGGCTCCAGGTAGAGGCGTTCGAGGGATATCTCAGGGAAGCGGGTGAGCAGATACGCCACGAATACGGCGAATGATCCAGGCCACCAGTTGGTAAAGCACCTCGGAAAGTCCAGCCAGCAAGATGATGACGGGCTGCAGCAGCATCAACGCGAAACAGTAGGCCAGCGCGACGGCTGTTGCGCTCACAAGGGTGACGAAAACGCTAAGCCACCAGTCGCCACCGGTCGCGGTGAAGGTATTGTAAAGCTCGATAACGCACCAGGCATAACTGCCCAGAACCGCTGAGCCGAATAAAACTGCAAAGATGATCATGCCGTCGCCTCCTTTTTGAACTGAGAAGAGTTTACCCCTATGCCGAGTTCATTTTCAATTGGTGTTGTCGTTTCTGCCGCGCTGTCCGGGACGTTTCGTACCGTCATGGGCAACGCGCAACGCACGCTTGATATGCTGGGCTCGGCCACTACCCAAATGCAGCAACGTCAGGAAGCGTTAACCCGTGCGGTTGGGCGTTACGGTGACATTGGTGGTAGTGCCGCCCGCCGACTGAACAGCGAACTGACGCGTGTCGGGCAGACCATGGAACGTTTGCAGCAACGACAAGCCAGTCTGTCACGCACCACCATTGCAGCTGCGGCGCTGCGGGATAATCGCAAGAAGCTTTACCGTGACGGGGTGGAAGCCTATGGCATGGGATGGACGGTTTATAAAACTTTGAAACCATCCGTGCAAAAGTCTATGACCTTCCAGGACAATATGGCCGACATGGCCATCACGGCGGGCTACGACAACAAAACCCGCGATTCGATCGGTAAAAATATCCGCGCCTGGAGCCTCAAGTATAACCAGACCCAGGATGACCTGCAGGCCGCCACCAGTTCGCTTATCGGCAACAATATCGACGACATTGATGATATCCGGGCTTATCTGCCGAGCATCGCCCGTGGGGCCACTGCCACGCGCACCACCGCCGAGCAATGGGCCGAGGCGGCGTTTACCACCAAACAATCGCTCGGGATCGCTGCCAAAGACTTCGCTGCCGTGCAAAACATCATGGCTTATGGTGGCAAGGCCGGCTCGTTTGAAATCCCTGACCAGGTCAAATGGCTGCCCAGCCTTGCACCGCAAATGGCCGGCATTTCCCAGGGCAAGGAAGCGGTCGCCGAGATGGCCGCCGCGCTGCAGGTGGCCAAAATCGGGGCGGGAACGTCTGACGAGGCCGCCAACAACTTCAAAAACTTCCTGACCAAGCTCTTCGCACCGGATACGCAGAAACGCTTCGCCGATCAGGGGATCAACCTCAGCGAATCGCTGATGCGTCAGAAGGCCGAGGGCATTTCGCCCATTGAAGGCATGATGAACGTCATTCAGTGGTCGCTCGAACAAAAAGGCCCGGAGGCCGTCAAGCAGTTCAAGGCGGCCATGGCGCTCAAGGATGATGCGGCGCGCGATCAGGCTTTGCAGGCGCTGCAGAAAAACTTCGGTCTGGGTGAGCTGTTCGCCGATATGCAGGTGATGGCCTTCGTTCGACCGATGCTGGCGAACATGGACAAGTACCGCTCCATTCGTGCAGAGGCCCTTAAATCGGCCGACAACGATGTGCTGGGCAGTGACTACGCCAAACGCCTCGAGTCTCCCCTCGAGAAGATGAAACAGCTCATGGTCGCCACCAACGAACTGGGCATTACGTTGGGAGAGCAGTTGACACCAGCAATAGTAGGCGCAGTGGATAAAATGCTGCCGCTGATTACCGCAACCGGTGAGTGGATCAAGGCACACCCACAACTGGTTCAGGGTATTGCCGGCGTCGTGGCCGGGCTTATCGTATTCAAAGGACTCGTCGTTGGTCTGCGGCTCTTAATCAATCTCATCGCTACGCCGATTGTTACGGTGGTGAGAAGCTTTAAAGCGGCGCGTGGTGCCTGGGAATTGCTCCGCGCCGGTTTCGGTCGCGGTGGCGGCATTGCTCGTGCTGCAGGCGCTATCGGCCAACTGTCAGGGCGCGTTATGCGCCTGGGCCGAACTCTGGCCGGAGGCGTGCTGCGCGGTATCGTACGTGGCGGTGCACTGATGGGGCGCATGGGGATGGCCGGCCTGCGTCTCGGTCGCATTCTCGGCGGTGTATTGCGTCAGGGGCTGATGATCGCCGGCCGCGCCGTGCTGTTTATCGGCCGGGCATTGATGATGAATCCTATCGGGCTGCTCATCACCGGCATTGCGATCGGGGCCTTCCTGATTTACCGCTATTGGGGGCCCATCAGTACCTGGTTCAAGGCGCGCTGGGAAGATATCAAGCGGGCTTTCTCCGGCGGCATTACCGGCGTGGCAGCGCTCATTATCAACTGGTCGCCGGTCGGGCTGTTCTACAAGGCCTTTGCCGGGGTGCTGCGTTACTTCAACATCGAGCTGCCGGCCAACTTCACCGACTTTGGTGCCAACCTGATTGAAGGGCTGGTGAGCGGTATCACCAGCAAGCTGGCAGCGGCGAAAGACACCATCGTCAACTTTGGCAGCAGCGTCAAAGGCTGGTTCACCGAGACACTGGGCATCAACAGCCCCTCCCGCGTGTTCATGGGCTTTGGGGATAACATCGTCCAGGGCGCGGTGATTGGCATCGACCGCACTACCCCACAGGCAGGCTCGGCAGCTTCCCGTCTTGCTTCGGCGTTGATGCCGTTTGGCAACAGTACACCGCTCGCGGGGTGGTTTGCCGACCTGCCTGCACGAATAACGCGTCTGGCCGGTCAGGCCCCCCAGGGGCTGTCGACGCTGCAGGTTTCGTCAGCCTCCCGTCGCCCGCCCGTCCCCGAGGTACCCACCTGGCCCGAAGCCGGCGAAAGCACCGCTGTTCGTGGCGGCCTTGCGCGTCGCGGCCGTGGTGCTGCAGGTCCGTCCGGACCGGGTATCACGGTGCATTTTGCGCCGGTCATCCACATTGATGGTAAACGCCAGAATGCCGGCCCGGAGATACAAAACGC
>NZ_JBZXDO010000055.1:0-15465 GCF_058725505.1 Serratia sp. A07 | reverse complement strand
CCGTTCATGTCGACACCGGGCGGCGCCTTGCGCCAGATAGCATCCGCGATATCCTCAGCCTTTCCACCATATACGCCAACGTAGAACGAATTTTTCTTCAATGTATATTTGGATGGGCCGACTTGTCTGTCTACCGGGGTCGGGTTATGCGTAACGTATACGTCCACTACGTTGGGAACTTTTGCGAGGATCTCGCCGCGGATCGCGTTCAATGTATTCCGGGCATTGTTGGCAACGGAATTGCGTCGGCGGTGCTCAAAGTCGGCTCTGCTCTCCTCATTGTTGCCCGGCACCCCGGCGGCGCGGTTGGTCACACCTGACCAGCCAGGGATCGCTTTGTAGACCTTGCTGAGCGCACCAATGGGGCAACCGATCGGGCCTGTCGTGAGGTTCTGGAAAACCACATCAACGCTACCGGCGGCGCCGATCGTTGCATCGGAAAGGCTGGCGTAGAGATACCCTGCTTCATCCTGTGCCAGGCTTCCAGCAGGGATCAGCGTATCCACCAGCCCTGAGCACGTCCCGGTTACTGTCGTGCCGGTGGCACCGATGCGGTCGAGGAAATAAACCCGGCCAATCGCATCCTGAAACCTGCCGCTGCTGTAGTCCGCGTTCACCTGGTTCGCGATCGCCAGCAACTGATCGTTCTTATCGGCGATGATGGCCGAATCGCTCATCGCTAGCTGCCCCTGTGGGCTTGTCAGACTGGTCCCCATCGAGCTCCCCAGCGCGGTGGAGAAATCGGTTAACCGGCCGTTTAGTATGTCCACCTCATCCGGCACCAGCAGCCCCGTTTTTGAAAACGTAACCGCCGGTACCGCAGTTGTGTAATTGGTGTTTTCATCCGTCATAACAGCACCGTGTAATCGTTGAAATTGGTATCGGTGATCGTCATTACGCCACCAATGCGGCGATCGCCATCAGAGACTGCCGTACACAGCGCGCTGGAGACCGTCGGCAGTTTCATCGCCTCCTGCTGCATTTTGGTGTTAATCAGCTGCGTGCCGGGCCAATGGCCGAGGATCCGCGGGTAATAAGGAATTCCGAGCGTGTTGTCATACCAACACTCGCCAAGGAAAGTGCTGCAGGCGCACGCCACATCCTGCGCCACCGCATAAGGATTGTCCGTGACCGCCAGGTTGCCTTTGTCGTCCAGCATCAGATCCCAGGTATTCGTATCGAGAAGAAGTGAGCGAGTTTGCATCATGCCCCCTATTGCGGTTTATTCGTCTGCGCGCTGCCTGATTGCACGCCACCATGCACGTGGTCACCAAACTCGATGCCACTAATCGTGGCGCCGGCGGACAGTTCCGCTTTGCCTTTGGCTGTAAACTTCTGGCTCACCTCGGTCGCGCCGTTCAGTGCGATTTCCGGCGAGTTAACGGCAAAGCGCTTCGATGCATTGGTTTCAACATCCGGCGCATTCAGCGTAATTTTCCAGGGTGAAGTTACATTGATCTGCTGATCGGCAAACTCGACAAATTGCACCGGGTCACCATTCAGCACACCACCCAGATAGATCGCATCTGACAGGCTGTGCGTGCGCCTTGAACCGGGCATCGCGGGCTGGCGCGTGGCTTTAACCCCGCTGATATCCCGATCGCAAATCGCTATGAACCCAATATCACCGGCTTTCGGTGGCATAATCACCGCACTTTGGCCACCCTGTAGACGCCATACCGGCACGTTGTAAATCACCTCATGCGGGATAGGTGAGCCGTCGCCAGCGACGGCCATCACCATAGGGCGAATGTCCACGTGCTCCCCATTGGCATTGATCACCCTACCCAACGTGATAAACGCATGACGCCCCAGAAACTGGCGCATAACGAAGTCCTGCGCGTTGATATCACCATTCAGATCGGAGCCGTTTACATGAAAATTCTCCATATCAGCCCCCGGGTTGCCGCAACAATTCGCAGGATGTTGAACATTGGCCGCCCTCAATCCATGAGGTTAACGTGTGCATTGCACCGAGCACCGCATAGCGGCCGCTGGCGTTCGGGAGTGAGGTCACCAACGACAATTTGCGACCAATAAAAATATCAGGACAGAACAGACATGAAATGCTCAGCCCAACATTGGTAAAAATGGGATATCCGATTAATCCGTGGTCGGGAGAAACGAACAATGCCGGCTCTTTTCGGGATACTCCCTTTGGCCAGATCGTCACCTTCTCCACGTTGATATCGATCTCGGCATCAACAGCCCGTGCCGCCTCGATCATCTGCTGCGTGATATCTCCCTGGAAATACGGATCGGGCAGCGTGCGTTTAACGCCCTGATTCTCATATTTCAGCCCCACTGATGATGCCATTGGCATCAAAATGTCATCGATCGAGACGGGGCCTTTCGCGCTGAATGGCGACACCTTTTTCGCCCGCAGATAAAACATCATGTTCGCCGTAATAATTAGCGGCACATCCGGCGCCTGGTTGTAATCCGCATATGCATCACTGATAAACCCTTCGAAAATCAGGCGGTCAGCAGCCCATACGCGGATCCGATTAGGCTTGGCCCCATCGATCCAAATCCCTTTGTAGCTCAGCGCCGCCATCTGCTGGGCCACGAGCCCCCACAGATAAAGCGTAATTTGCGTGCCAGCAATCCCGCCATACGCCGCCAGGCTTATATAACAGCGCGCATTTTTGACGGTAAGCACGTTACCCCGATCGTCAAACGTTCGCCCCTCTGCCAGGGTAAACTCTACCCTGATATCCCGTTGTTGATAGCTCACGGCATTTCCTCCGGCGCAAGGTAGTAAAGTTTGAAACGCTCACCCAGGCCGGACCATTCAGGATCTGCGTTTCCCGCCAGGTCAGCGAAAAATAATTCGCCGGCGAATGGCAGATAGCCGTAACGCACGATCTTGTTGCCGTTCAGGCACAACACCCCCTGCAGGCAGGGAGTGCCGTTAACGGTAAGATCGATATATAGCCCCGTGGTACGCTGTGCCAGACGAATTTCACAGGCCTGATTATTCAGGGAGACGGTGAACCGTTGAGACTTGAGGGGTTTGAGTACAATTTCCAGCATCAGGTTAAACTCCCCGCCAATTGCTTGACCGCTGCATCCAACTTTTGCGTCGCGCTGACGGTGACCTCTCCGAGAGGTTTGGTCACATCCTCGACCGCTGACGAAACCTTATCGGCAATGTTCCCAACCAATTCCGACGCCGAGCGCTGCACGCCGGAGATCGCTTTCTTCACATCAGAAAGGGTGGAACCACTCGTTGAAGAGGTAACGAGCTCCGTTTTGGCGCTCGCTCCCTGGGTGATTTGATTATTGGTAGTGTCGGCCTGCGATGTCTCGCTGCTGACGGTCACCTCGGCCACGTCCTGCACGTCCTGAAAAACCGCCGTTACCGTAAGCAACGTCGGGCCGCCGTCGCTTCGGATCCGATAATCGTATTTGGTCAGGTCATAGGACGAATAGGTTTTGTCGGGGGTTTCGATGTCATAAACCTCCGCCGTTGTTCGCATCGTCTCCAGGGTGGCCAGCACGTCCGAGCGGGATGTCAGCGTGAGATTGGTCAGGTTCGGAAGCCCGCCTGAAAACCCTGTCCAGCCCTCCACGGTAAACGTAATGTGTAATTCTGCCGGCCGCTGCACCTTGTTGAACGACGTGTAACCACCTCGCTCGATCGGTGCAGTAGTGATCGACGCTTCGCCCCCCACTTCGATAACGACAAATGACGTTGGCGAAAAGGGCTTCGTGCCAACACTGGCGCCGGAGGCATAATAAATTCCGTATCCCGGTGCCAGCACGCTGTTAACGACAGACAGCAGGCCACCGCCCCGCACAGCATTCAGTACAGTGGCCTGATTCAGGGAAAACCTCATGTCGATACTCCCGATGCATACGCGCCCACAAGGCTGGAGCGATTAATTTTTTGCCTTGCGTCGTCGATGATCCCTTTCGTGCTATCTGCCGGCGAATTCACCTGCAGAGTGCCGATATGGGTTGTTTCGGTGATCGTGGATTGCGAACCGCCGACCGGCTGGCGCGCCTGCGCCGCCATGCCTGCGCCCGGCTGAGGCAAATTCGACAACACCTTCGGCACGTATTCCCGCGTTTCCTGCGGGGCCGCGCCGAGCCCTTTGCGCTCAACATTACCCTGGCCCCAGTTATACGCCGCCAGCGCCTTACCCAGATCACCATCGAACATTTTCAGCAGCTGCGACATGTAGCGCGCTGCGGCATGGGCTGATTTCTCCGGATCAAAAACGTCATCGCCGACCAGCCCGAAGTCCTTCGCCGTGCCTGGCATGAACTGAAACGGCCCTTTGGCGCCCGCTTTTGATACAGCCTGAGTATCGCCGCCTGACTCCGTGATCACCATGCTGCGCAGCAGCCCGGCAGGGAGCCCGAACGTTTCCTCCAGCTTGCTGAGTTTCGGCTGCAGCCACGCCAGCATTTCCTCACCGGCCTTTGTTGGCTGTGGCCGGCGTACAGATTGAGCAAACTGCGTCGGAGCCTGGTCTTGCCCGTAACCATCACCACGCGGAAGATTGATCCCGAATGTATCCTTAACCCAATCGTGAGCGGATTTTCCCCACCCCTCTACCTTGTCACTGAATGGCAGATTGTTCAGGGCATCCGCAACAGGGTTATTTTTCAGCGCAGGGTATTTTTCCTCGAGGGGTTTAATGACAAACTCCTCAAGCGCCACCAGAGCTGCAATAAGGCCGGCAGGCCCCATCAGCGCCCCGCTGAGTCCTTTAAACAGGGAAAGCAACTTGCCACCTACCGACGCGCTAACCAGCAGCAGAATGGCGTTCTGCCAGCCTCCTACCGCATTGGCGGCTTCACCGCCGACACCAACAATGTTCGACAGAACATCGAACACGCCCTGCACCGCGGCTTTGATTTCATCCGGGTGCTGTGCCATCCAGTTCGCCAGATCATTCAGCCACGCGTTGAACTGTTTGATGTAAGGCAGCAGCGCGTTAAAGAGGATGTATCCCGTTTTCTCAAAGGCCTGGCTGATCTCTGCCCACTGCTGGCGAAACTTCCGCGCCGCTGCGATGGACTGCTCGTCAACGCCTGAGCGCGCTGTAAATCGGTCAACATCGCGCAACGCATGGCCAGAGCCGAACCATTGCTGCGCGGCGTAGCCATACCCCAGCTCACTGCCATAGGCCTGCTGCTGATCCTTATTCAGGTTTGGAAATGCGGCGGCCAATTTGCGGACAATATCTTCAGTCCCATCCCGGCCCAGATCGATATTGGCGCCCGCCTGGTTGGCGGCCAATAGCAGGCTTTGAAGTTGAGGATCCAGCCCAAGGCCAGATTTTAAGCGTGCCTTTGCATCGTTGATGCGGGAGAACGCGCCCACGATCTCGTTGGCACTGACACCGAACGCCTCGCCCGCCTTGGTCCAGCCATCCAGCGATTTGGCCGACATGCCAAAAGCATCGGCCGCCGTCGCCAATTGGTTCAGGTTACTGGTGAACCCGGTAACAAAGCTTTTGAGGCCGCCCAGCGACAACGTGACGCCGGCCAGCGCCAGCACCTGGGCGCGAATACTGGAAAAGAACGACGCCGCCTTTTTGCCGCTGGCTTCCATGTCTTTGGCGGTTTTGTCGGCTTTTTTCCCGGTTTTATCCAGCGCCTCGCTGCTTTTCTTCTCGCCGGTGTCGAACGCCTGCGCAACGTTCTCCATGACCGCTGTCAGGCGGTCAAGCCCCGCCACTACCGCCTGCTCGCCAGCGCTGAAGTTTTTGTCGTCAATACCCAGGGCGAGGACGAGCTCGTCAAGTACCATTGCCACTATTTCCCCTCCTGCATTACGCGTGCGTTATGGGCGTCCACCTGGATGATTTCCAACAAATCCCACAAGTCCTGCACACCAAGCACCGCATCCAGCTCGGCCTTGGAGGCTTTGCCGGCGGAAATCACGGTAGCGATGGTGTGCGGGACGTTGGTGTAATCGACAAGCCCAAACGGCCTGTCAGGATTGGCAAAACGAGGCGGGATATCTAGCGGCCGGCGGTAGCGAAAAAATCCACGTGCAGTTTGAACACCTCCGCGCGCAGGTTAAGGCGTGTGGCCACTTCATCGATATCGGCTTCAATCAAAGGGCGGACCACGGTTTTATCCGCTGGATTCGGCACGGCCTGAACACAGGTCATCAACTCATCAAGCAGCGGCTTGGCCTCATCCGGGGGGATCTTCGAAATCGCCTTTAAGCCCTCGACAGCCATCGCCGCGATCCCCATGCTGCGTAAATTATCGGGGATCTCGACGCCGCCGCGCCCCATCGCCATGAGCGCCCGCAAAGCCCACCATTCAGCCTGTGACGCCGACATTTCCTTGATGTAGAAAACCTTGCCCTGATCGCGCCCGGCGGCGTCGATAGTGATAAACGTCTCTTTACGTGCCATCAGTTAAACGCCTCTGGAGTGATGGATTCCCATTCGATGATCGCCTGGCTGGCCTGCAGAATGCGGCCGGCATCCGGTAGCGCCTTCCACTGCTTCAGCACGCCGTTCACGCATTTATATTTGCGCTTGAGCGCCGGCAGGATAACCGTTGCATTGCAGCGGAACACCGCCACGCTGGCGCGCGATGTGGTCGCCCAGGTATCGAACACGTCCCGGCTTTCCGAATCCGGCATAATGTAGATCGTCTGGTTGATGTTGCCGTAAATGAAGCCGGCCGATAACTTGCCGTCGGCGCCGCGCACCGTTTCCGCCAGGCTCAGCGCGTCGGTCCCGTAGATATTATCCGCAGCGAAGCCCTGCAGTTGCACGCCTGACGGGTACAGGTTCATTACCGACAGCGTAATGATGGCGTCGGCAGAAGTGATGGTGTTGGACATTATTGAACCTCCGTCGATGCAATATTCAATTTCTGGATGCTGCCGCCGTCGCTGTACCACAACGCGCAGTTCGGGCTGGTGCGACCTGGTCGAAGGGCCGGCAGCATTTCACCGACATAGAGGTAGTAGCCCGTCGCGAAAATTGTCGCCGACACGTCTTCCCCTACTGCGTTGCTGATCTCCAGTTTTTGCGCCGCGGACAGTGTCACCCCGGCACGAATGCCGCCCCATGCTTTAAACTGCTCGATCACATCGGTCATCGAGGTTGCAACCAGCGCGCGCCCAGCGTTGTTGTAGGGGATCGTCTTGTTGGATTTGAACAGCGCCAGCACCGCGCCCTGCAGGTTGGCGTTCAGCCAAATTTGCCCGGCGAAGCTGTCCAGCCATTTGAAATCGCCGGTGATCGAGCCATCTGCCCAATAATCCTCGACGATGTTATTGGCGGCGTACTTGCCGTAGAAGTTATAGCCATTGGCGATCAGCACGTCGTACTCATCACCGCTGGTCACATCGGCCGCCAGCCCGTTGTATTCGCGGAATTTGAACGGCACGCGCCCTTCAGTGCGGGTAAAGTCCAGCGCAGCGGCATATCCCAATACAGATGCAGGTTTTTTCACGTCAGTGCAGAACACCGGCACGACACTCCCGTAATTGTTCACGGTGATGATCTTGTACGCGATGTGGTCCTGATTGCCCGTAATTCGGGCTTTTTCGTTGGTGGTCCACGCCACATAGAAAAAGCGCTCCTCCTGCGCGCTGGCCCATGCGGACAACGCCAGGTGTTCATCATCCTTGCACTCGAAAACGGTCGAGAATGAGGCCCACTGCTGCGACTTGGCGATGATTGCCGTGAACAGCGCGGGAACCACTGCCACCGGCGCCCCCTGGGAGATCTTGGCGCCGAGATCGCTGGTCATCTTCATGGGTGCCGCTGCTGTGCCGGTCGCATACGCGATAGTCGTCGCTTCCGGCTTGGCGCCTGCAGCAGTGATGATGAAGGCATTGTGCGTGGTGTCATATACCACCGTCGCCACGGCGGCCGTCAATGAGGTTTGCAACGCGGCGGCCGCCTCCGCAAAACTGGTTACCGCGCTGAAATTGACTTCCGCACTGGCATTCTTCCCGCTGATGCTGATCGTGAGCGTACCGGAGATTTTTTTCAGCTCCTCGACCGTCACCCCTTTAAACGATCCGCTGCGCAACCATGCGGCCGCCGGCGCGCGGTTGAATCGGGCGAACAGCAAGGCCCCCGGAGATTTTGTCGCGTTGTTGTAGCCCTGAAAATACATGGATGCCATAACGTATTCGTCAGAGTCACCACCGAAATAATCGGCCACGCTCGAGGGTGACGAAAACGAAGGGACGTCGCCGATCGGTACGTAAGGGCTGTCGGTTAAAAGCAGGCCGTTGAGGTCGACCGCATTACCCACGGCGGATAGCACGCCCGGTTTGATTTTTACGTCTTTACTGATTGGAATTGCCATCGATGGACTCCGTTGTAGTCGTTTTGATGGTCACGTTGTCGAAGAACGCCAGAGGCGCACTGACCACCGGTTTGATTTGCGCGATGAATTCCAGCGTCCAGCGCGGTTCGTATTGCCACTCGCCGTTAATCATCGTGGTCTGACGGGGATCGCTACAGTAGAGCGGCGTTAAGACGCCCCCGGAGCAGCGAAAAGCGGAGGTGCCAAACTCCGAGCGGATCAGCGTGGCGAACATCAGGGAATTTCGCTCCGCGCTGTCACCATAGAAATCAAGCTGACACTCCCAGCGCGTTGTCCGCGTGATGTGTTGAATACCCAGTCCGGCCTCCAGTGGCGGGGAGTACTTCACCACTGCCGTAGACAACCCGGCGGAATTCAGCGAAGTCATCGCGATAAATTCGCCCTGTGGCATCGGCACCCCGTTTTGCTGGGTGCGCTCGATCTGCGCATCAACAAAAAGCCCCTGGAGAAAATCGCCAAGGGCTTTATAGAGATCGCTTTCAGTGATCGAGAGCGTTACGTTTGCAGACATGCAACAACCCTCGTCCAATCCGGCCAGTTCTCCGGCACCGCCACCACAAGCCACGTTTCGCCCGCGATGACGAATTTGTCACCGCCGACCTGCTTCGGTCGGCTCACACCGCACCAGTTCCCGTTCGTATAGATGGACGTGACCACCCCCTGAATATTCAGGTTGTCCAGGTGGCGGATATCGCCCTGGGTAACAGCCTGTTTTTGTACCATCATCGGAATAGGCGCGTCATAGGCCGGCGCCCGGGAATAATCCTCACGTTTTTCGGCACCGAGCGATCGATAAATCTGCGCCTCAACGAAGGGATTAACTGCGCCGACGGCGCGCGAAACAATACCGTGCAAATTCACTCATCACCTCCATCAACGGCATAGTCGACGCTGTTCTGCATGTGGCCAGTGTCGACCAGCGGCTTATCGAACCCTTTGCGCTTAATGGTCGACTCCGCCAACGGCGGAGAATTGAGCTCCCGGATAGAATCCTGCAGCTGGCTTTTTATCCGCTCCCCCATCAATCCAAGCGCTAACCGCGCGTCATAATTTGATGAACGGATAAGCTGCGAAAACTCACCGGGCCACTGCGTACTGTTGGCTGAAATCATGTTGCGGAAAAAAGGCCGCGGCAGCTGAAAATAGGACTCCCCGGCCTTGGTCATCACCATTTTTCCGAACTCGTTCGCGGCGGCCACCAGCGCAACCGGGGTCCCGTCCTCATAGGTCGCATCGGCCAAAAAACCCACCTTGAGGCGCTTGCCCGAAGACAGCCCTTCGGCAATTTGCGCCAGGCGCGCTTTAAACGCGGCACCGCCGCGAACACTGGCACCCATTTAGCGCCCCCGCCTGACCGGCCGATAGTAGTGGTCTGGATAGCGAGATGGCGATGAGCCCGGGTGATAAACCATCGTCCTGTAGGGCGCGGTCGCTTGCCAATAATCCGCGCCATAGGGAGTCTGCAGATACCACCATGACTGATCGTTACTGCCGGCGCTGTCCACCGATACAGAAACCGATCCCTCTGAGGCACTGGTAATGCGGCCAACAAGGCCGCTTCCCTGACCGCCCGACTGTCCTGAACCAAATCCGCGCAACGCACAGAGATGAGCAACAAGCAGGAAAAATAACTGCTCACGCTCTTTCAGATCCTGCACTTTGCTTTCATCGGTATTATCGAGGTAGAGGGTCGAGGCCTGATTGAACAGCGCCTCGAGCAGGTCATCACTTGGCGCCGATCCGCATCCCGTTGCAAACGCCGGGTAAAGCGCCCGAAATGCCTTGATGTTGAAAACCACGGCGCCCATGCATTACTCCTTCTTATTCATCGCTTCATCATCACGCTTGATCCCCGGCGCCGGGTTGTTCTGCGGCAATGGGTCAAGGCCTGACTTCAACTTTTCCTGCTCTTTGGCCTGCGCACGGGCGCTGTTGCCATTGTCCTGGGCGAAGATCACGCCTTTTTTTACATACGGCTGATCTTTGTGGATCTTCAGCCAGGCGTCCCACAGTTCCTTATCGACCGGTGTGAGGCCATAGCCGCCGATAATGCGCACATCTTCGCCGCGGTAACCCGCGACCGCCTGCTGATGGCCGTCGACTTCCAACACCAAACCGTTCGGCAATTTGCAGCCCACTGTTACTTGCTCTGCCATCTTTTAAACCCCCAACATTTGTACGTAAGCCAGCGGTTGGCGAATGATCGCCCCCCAGGTACCGGCGGATTTTTTCTGGTGCCAGGCTGAAGACTCCGTCACCACGGCGTGCGCGCGCATTTTCTCGGTGAACGCACAGTAACCGGTGTCGTTCTCCCCCAGACGCTCGGCAATCAGCTGAACCACTTCACCCGCGTCGCTGGAATACTCCACCGCCGTTTCGATGGTCATACCCGGGAAGTTTTTCTGCAGCAGGTCTGCAACGTTGACCTTGTATTGGTTGGTCTTCGTCAGGTTGGCTTCCGACAACGGAGACATATTCAGCTTCATCTTGTCGGTTCGCTCGACATGCCCTTTGGTCTGACTGACGAGCTGCTTGTACAGCTTGACGATGTCGTTATAAATCGCCTCGGCGTCCTTATCGTCCCATTTCAACTTACCGCCGACGTCAATCGGGGTAATCGGCGCCGACAGCGATGGATCGTTCAGCAGGCCGTAGTTCTGCAAGCCCTCGATGCCGTAGAAGTAGGATTTATTCTGGAACTTGTTCAGCACCAGGGCAGACGCGACATTCATCTCCGCCGCCCAGCCGATGCGCGCTGCGCCGTACATATCCAGTTCGCGTTCACCCCAGCGGGTGTGCGTCTGGTAGTGGTAGCTCTGGCGCGGCACCCAGTTTGCGTTCGCGGTTACCATGCCGTTGTTGTTGTAGTCGCCGTAAGAGCTGGTGTCACCGGCTGATTCCACGATCGGGAATTGAGTGGTCAGCGTCGTCCAGTCACCCTTTTTGGTTTCGCCCAGGATTTGGGCCGCTTTCATCGGTGTCACCAGCACACGAATTAATTCTGGATCAACGTAGTTGGTGAAATAGGCCGGCACGCCGGAGTTTGAGACCGTTACCAGATTAGGCTGCGCATCCATCGCCAGCGCGAAATCGCTCGCATACTCCGGCGGCAGGTAAGCCTGCGCGCCCGGCAGGATGATGCCGTAATCGCGGCTGGCGGTAGCGTAATGCTGCTTAAATTTATTCATCACTTGCTCCAGGTGCTGATTTTGATACGTTCTTTGGCCGCCGCGGCGCTGGCCACCGAGAATGCCGTTTCCGCAAAGCCTTCAATGGTCGCGCCGGCGGCACCGGTAGCAATCTCGCCGGTGGTCAGTGACGCAAACACTTTTTGGCCGACAGTGGCCGCTGTCGTGGTAACCGCCCAGTAATCACCGCCGGTGTGCAGCGTGCACTCTCGCCCCGGCTGGATCACGTTAGACGCCGCGCCCAGCCATTCAACGATTGACGCCTGGCCATCGCGAGGAACAAACCCCGACGGCGCGCCAGTGCCTTTGTTCGATGCCACGCCCTTCACCACCCAGGCAAATCGCCCAATGGTTAACCCGTCGGCGCCGGTGACCAATGCCCCCTCACCGGCCACATAGCTGGTGTACGGGTTGTTACTGGCAAAAGCCCCCTCAATACCCGGAGCCGGGTATTGGTTAATGCTCGTCTGAAATCCTGACATGTTAATAACCTTTTTTAAGTTTGCTGGCGGTAGGGAAATCGGCAGCAAAAGACGATGCAGCCGCGGAGTCATGCGCCAGTTTTGGCGCCTTGACGGCCTGTTTTTGCTCTACGGCATACTTCACCATGCTGCGGTAAGCGCTTGGGTGTACGTCGGTGATATCGATCCCGGCCTGTTCGAGCGCAGTGCGGTAAACCTCCTCGGCGGAGTCCATCGCCACCACGTCACCAATCAGAGGACGCACCTCACTTTCAGCGGTGCGAACCGCCTGGAAGTTTTTCGCCGCCGCCTTGGTGGCGTTGTCAGCAGCCAGCCTGATTGCCGCATCCATCGCCGGTTTGCTGACCGTATCGGGATTCGGTTTTACCGGGTCTTTTGCTGGATCGTCCGGGGTGTCATCCGCAGCCGGCATCAGTACCGCTTTGATTTTTTCCAGCACTTCCTCCGGCACTTTGTCGGACAACAGCGCCAGGATGCTTTCCAGTGGGTTTTCCGTATCAAACGCAGACCCGTTATCTTCCGGCTCGACCACCTCTTCAGCGGCCTCCATCAGTTCGGCAAGCTCGGCCGGCTCGATTTCCATATCCTGCGCCAGGCGGCCGGAAAACGCGGATTTGACCGCATTCGCGATCGCGTTGGGGCGTTTATGCTGGCCCACCAATTGCGTGAGGTCTTTCGGCGAGGCGTCTTGCGCCAGGCGAGGTTTAAGATAGGCGCCCAGCGCTGCGCGCATGGCGACACCCTTACGATTTAATTTCATGTTTTGTAACTCCTTCGGGAGGCAATCAAATACCAGCACATCGGATCCGGCCCGGCCGTCACCGACCAGCGCCACGTGGTTACCGACGATATCCCGCATCACGCCGTCAAATTTGACGCCATCCGGGGTAACGCCTGGGGTCATGTCAGCGACGTACGCATACGACGATGACAGTTCTCGTTGCTCGTCGGTCTCGATACCGGCGATGGCGGAGTTGTCCCAAATCGACAATCCGTTTGTTAGGTAGGTGCCATCAAAATCACTGTTGGCGTGCGTTGTCCCCACCCGAAGCTCACGCGCGGGCGCGCCTGGGTAATCAGGCTTGTGTCGGCAAAGGATGGGGATGTTATTGAAGGTTTTCGCTGCCTTGCGCAGCTCGTCGGGGTCGCGGTACAGCATGTACAGCCGGTCGGGCTCAAGTCCTAGCGCCTCGGAATTCGGGATTTCACGCCCGTAATAGCCGCACACGTTGGCCTTGCTGATGTTGCTGCGTTCGACCTGCAGCCGTCCGACCTTATCAATTTGCCGCACCGAACCCCGGTCAAATGCCAGTCGTTCAGTCGTCATTCATTACTCCAGTCCCGGTAAAATCGCCTCCCATCCACACCTGCAACGTATTTTTTGCCCTGGCATGATCCATTCGCCATCGATAAACATGCCTTTGTCCAGATCGAACTCTTTGCCGTCGGCTTTCACATGGGAGATGCGCGGCTCTTTCCCTGCGTGGGAATGGCGCCACCGCCCCCGGCGGATGCCAAGCGCACGCTGGCGCGCCGACTGCATGGCAGACGTTGCCTTGTTGTTCTGATCCAGCGCGATAAAAGCCGCCCGGCGCCGGGTGACGCCATAGCGCTGTTGCAGCTCTTTTGTCAGGGTGCCGAGATCACGCCCGCGAGATACCGACTGCATTACCAGCGTTTCGACCTGCGTGAGGTATTGCTGCGGAATGGAGCGGATCAGATTGACGTTCTCGGTGATGGTCGCCTGCAGCGCGTTGTTCATTTCCGCCGTCATTTTGAAGGGCACCGTGAAACCGGCCTGCTGCAATGCAGTGGAAAGCGACGCATCGCTATTCTTCATCACATCAGAAGCGAAACGCTCAGCCAGTTTCCCGGCCAGCACATCGAATTTTTTTCGCCAGCGCCGCGACAATTTGCGCATGGCATCACGCATCATGATCGCCGGTGAGGCATCCTGCGCCAGCCCGGTCTGCCGGTATTCGGCGCGCAGCCAATAGAGCGTGCTGTTGTGCAGCTCCTGCACCGCCCTATCCAGCTGCCTCCGGTACCAGGCCTCAATCCCCGCGTTGGGTCGGATCTGACGGAGGGTCTTTTTCCGACGCGCTTTCCTCGAGGTTGAAGTTTTCGTCGTCTTCGTCGTCGTCAATCTCAATCTCCCCGCTTAAATCCAGACCGCTGTAGGGGCTGTTCGGATCCGAGGCCAATTTTTCGCGTACCTCGTTATTCGTCACCGCGCCGATACTCTCGTAAATCTGGTCCGTCTCCGCTTCTGTTTTGCGGATGGCGGCCTGCTGTTCACGCGTCATTTCGTGCAGGGATTCGAATTCAAAGGTGATGTCCGGATCGATGTCGCCAAACTCCGACAACTGGATAATGTCCATCACGCGCTTTATCGGGTGCTTGAGTAACCTGGACGCGCTGGCCGCTATCGTGTCGTAGAACACCTTGATCTCACCCTCGCTCGAGGCATTCAACCCCGTGGGGCTCAGGCCGGCGAACTTCACCGACGGGATCGCGCTGACAAAGAACATGTGCTCTTGTGCCTGCGCCTGCAGCGTATCCAGCCCACTCAGTGGTGTGTTGAACTGGAAGAACTCCTCCTGTTGCTTGTCCAGAATCAACAAGCCGCGCGTGTCCCGCGTGCGGTTATACAGCTCCGCGCGCTTGGCATAGTTGGGATCGTTCTTTCCGCTTAACGCATTCGTCATGTTCGTGCTGATGCCGCTCAGTGAAAAGGAATGAAGCACATCCCCCACGCTATCGCGGGTACGCAGCCAGTTATTGACGTAAGGCTCGGCGATTTGTGTCAGCGACAAGCCGCCGAAGTTATAGGCCGGCTTCAACATGTCAGGCACCGGCCTGGAAATCAGATCCAACATGCGGCTGGCGTGTACGGTCTTACCCATCACGAACCACTCCGCCGGCTTGTAGAAATCATCGCTCAGCGGGTTATCGGCGTTGTAGATGCCTGGGTAAGTCCATACCGGCTCAATCACGCGAAAGCCCACCAGCGAGCCGGGCGTGATTTTTTTGTTGGACAGGAACAGCCGTGATTGCAGCTCCTCCGGATCCGTCCACGCGGACAAACCGCGCGGGGAACGCACATCGATGTATATCTGGCCGCGGCCGAAAAATCCGTCGTGCTCAATAGCCAGGCGGAAAACATTCTGCACCTTGTAGCGCTCCATCGCCTTAACGAGTAGCGCGATGCGGTCAGCCTTGCTTTCATCCCCGTCACTGGCCGCTTTAACCTTGATCCATTTGCGGGTCATTTCCTCGGCGATCACGCTCACCATCCGGCGATATTCCGGCAGCTGGGCGAGTTGCGCCAAATAGGGATAGCCTGGGAAGCCGCCGAAAACGTAATCGGGGTAGCTGCCGTTCAGTGAATCGTATGGCGTTGCATCCATCGCAAGAATCGCACTGCGGATACCGTCAGGGATAACACCGGCCGGCGGTTCGTATTT
>NZ_JBZXDO010000054.1:0-16438 GCF_058725505.1 Serratia sp. A07 | reverse complement strand
ATAAAATACGGCGATGAGGGTGGAAAGGACTTCGGCTGCGCAGCAGACGAGCTCACGCCGTAGGCGTGCTACCGTTCTTCAACCCACCGGGCACGGAATAGTTATATTCAGGGGTGACAATGATCACGCCGTCGGCCTGGCGGATCTGTTCGGCGATCGCCTCGACAGCGGCAGGGAAGCCTTCACCCTGTTGCATGTCGGCGTCGTACAGCGGGATATCGCGGATGGAAGGCAGCGCTTCAATGGTGACGCCTTGTGGGGCCAGCCCAGGCAGGGCGCGGGCCACCATGGCGTTGTAGGAGCCTTTGCGCAGGCTGCCGAGCAGAGTGACGATTTTCAAGGCTTGGTCTGACATGGTGATTCTCCCTTTCGAATGAGCAGATTCAGCGTACAACATGGGCGAATAGTAGGCTAAAGCGCGGGTCGAGAATAGGCGATTGCTCAACATTTAGCTGTCTTTACAATTTAATCCAGCAACTTGTGCGGTAAAGACAGCGTTATCCGCTTTGCGCTGCGTTAACCGGGCGTCTTCAGGCCCGTCAGTTTAACGAAGCGCGAGGATGCCGCCGGGCTGCGCGGCGAGATTTCCCCGTCTTTGTGCAGGCCGCGGCGCTCTTCGTAGCGCCAGCACAGCAGGCGGTCCAGGCCGGGGCTGCCGGCGCAGGCCCAGCTCAGGTATTCGTCGGCGTCGCTCATCACCTGAACGTCCGGCGTGGCGCTGGAGCGCAGGTGGCCGGAGAAGGGATGCAGACGCAGCGTAGCCTGGCCGCTGTTGCCGAGGCCGGAAATTTTCAGCACGCTTTGCCGGATGCTCCACAGCTGAGTCTCTGCCTCCAGCCGATCGTCCTGCGCGCCGATCCAGGCACTTTCTGCCGGCGTCTGATGCGCGTGTTGCAGCGCGCTTTGCCGGGTGCCGCGCGCGCGCATCACTTCGATATCCAGTCCGACTTTGCCTTCGTCGCTGAGCAGCACGCCCACGGTGTTGCTGGCGTAAGCGAGGCTGAAATCGGGCAGCTGATGATCGGCGAAACAGGGGCGGCCGGTCGGCGTGGTGGCGATGGGGGGCAGCGTCGGCAGGCCGTACAGATAGAACATCATTTCGGCGAGCAGAATGCGCCCTTGCAGGTAGCGCGTGCGGCGTTTAACGGAAAAGGTGCGGGTGGCGGCTATCACTTCGTCGGAGAGTCTTTGGGTATCCAGGACAGCGGAGGCCGGGGTCCAGCGGGCAAAATGACACGCCATTGTTCACTCCATGACAGAGGGTCGCTAAGAACGCAGGGGTGTTAGATTAAGACTAAGTTGAGGATTTATCATCAAAAAACACTATGCGTTTTATCCGATTTGTTGGCTTTTGCGCTATATAGGCGGGGGAGGGAGAAGAGCGTGCGGATCTGAATAAGCGCATAAAATTAATCAGTACCGAAACCAACCACGTTCGAATCGAAGGCGTCTAATGAATCTATAAAAATAACGACCAGATAAGAAAAAATTGGCGGAGAGAGCAGGATTCGAACCTACGACACGATGACTCGTGTGGATTTAAGAAACGGTTAGTTTCTTAAATCTGGCTTAAACCACTCGCCCACCTCTCCGCATTCTTTTGTTGGATACATAAAACCACAAAATAAAAATGGTTAAAATAACCTGAACTTGGAAATGTGATCAAGGCCAAAAAAACCATGATTTATGTGGGTAATTGTTAATTATCAGAGTCAGATCACTAAATTTACATTAGCTATTGTTATACAAAATTGGCGTCATTGGCTACGAATAGGGAAGAAGGGCATGCCAGATCTCGAGTTAATGCCGCTGCAAAGCGCCGAATTTTATAAGACAGCTGAACGTGTTGTTTTTAAAGAATATAAATGCAACTGCAAAAAAGGTTGGAAGGGCGAAGATCGTTTTATCGTCTACAAAGCCGATCAGAATGGAATCATTGAGGTGGTCAATAATGAGGTTTCAAATAACAACGTCGAAGAGCTCATCGCGCTGGCATCGTCTTTTTTGACGGATAAGGTGCTGATTTCCGGTGGGCATACCGTGGTTAATTTGGACGATCGTTTTTCTGTCAGCAGTGAAGTGGAAAAATCAGCGCAATTCTGCATTGACTACATAGCCGAATCCATTCGACAACTCAATGTTCAGCCTGACTTCTTGATGGAAATAAATGATTTCTATATGGAAAAAAGCGATGGCAGCGAGATAGACGGCGCTAACGAATTCAGGAAGATAGCGACATCGCCGTATATTATTCCGGAAAAAATAAATGACTACATTCTGGCGTCGAATCAAAGACATGGTATTGATATAAATACATTTTATGTCAGTGAAAAAAACATGGCGGATCGCTTTAAACGCCATATTAAGAACCGTATGGATAAAGAGGCGTATTTTCAGCGCCAAGACGGCAATGTGAAGATGACGGTGGGAGAGCACAGGTTCGATATCGTCAAGGAAAATAAACCGACCTGCGCGGCGGGAAATGCCGCGACGTTCAGGGCCATTCGGTATCGCATTTCCTCCAATAAAGTCTTCGATAATTACACGTCGCATATTGGCGTTTTTCCGCTGTGTTCGCGCGTTAACGTGCTTAACGGCTATCGTGCAGCCGCGACTTTTTACGATAACTTCTCCTTGCCTTCCTTACTGGTCTTCTTCGGCAGATCCTGTTTCGAATGACATTTTTTGTGCCAGTTGGCTATGCGTTGCCGCATAGCCATGATGGTCGAGCATCATCATGAAAATTTCACACCTGTATTGGCCAGTTACCTTTTTCTCCACGGCATTCGGCGCCGGGATTTTCTTTTTGCCCCAGGCTGTGGGGCCGGGCGTGTTGGGGATGAAAGTGTTCGCGCTGTTTATCGTTATCGCCATGTCGGTATCGATGATGGCGCACTATCTTTTTTTCAAATTCATCACTTCGCACCCGGAGAAAGATTTCCTGGCGGCATCATCGACGTTTATCGGCGAGCGGGCGGCGTCAATTGTCTGTGTGCTGTTTATTCTGTCGATGATCATTATCGTGCTGATAAATTTCATTACTCTGGTTAACGTTGTCGTGTCTTTTCTCCACGATGGATTCTGGATTCGGGGCGGTATTTCGCTGTTGTTGAGTGCGATGCTGTCGGCTGCATGGTTGGCGTTTAGCCAGCGAATTGAGCACCTGATCTCCAGAATGGCACTGGTTTCTATCGTGATGGTGGCGATCCTGACGGTGTTTTTCCTGTTACAACCTGCTGGGGCTCAGCTGGCGCCTGCGCCGCCGAGCATTTCATTGCAGACGTTGATGCTGCTGCCGATTTTTCTTTTTACGTTTAACTTTACCCCGTGCATCCAGCGGTTTGCGAAAAGCGCAGTGCGGCCGCAGGCGCGCAGTATTCTGTTCGGCAAGATACTGATCTTGGCGTTTATCGCCATGATCGTTATCGCTATCAGCCGCTTGCTGACGTTGGATGATATCTCGATCATTAACGGCCGTAATGTGGATGCGCTGTTTTATACCGCCGGCTTGACCGGCAACTCGATGGCATGGTTAGGCGCAGCCCTATTGCTGTGTTTGCTCACCGGTGGTGCTTATATGGGCACGTTGACTGGTGTAATCGACGGTATTACGTCCTTCGGCATGGCGGGAAAAAAGGGAATTATCGCGGGGAACATTATTGTCTGTACGCTTATCGGCACGATTAATCCGAGTATTATCAAGATCATCTCGAGCTGGTCGATACCCGTTATCGTGATGACCGTCTTTTTCATCCCATCACTGTATTTTTTACAGCGGGGCGACGGCCGGCAAAAGATGGTGGGAATAGCGGTGCTGTGCTGCGGCATCGCGGTGATAGCGACGCTATTTGTGTAAGGCGGTACGTCTAATCCAGGATCAGCGTATCGCCGGTGGCCGGTGAGATCCCTGCCGGCAGCCATAGCTGGCCCCAGGCGCCGGTACAGTGGCAGCCCATGATCTTTTCCGGCGGATACTGCCGTAAAAAACGGCGGACGCGCCAGAGCGTGCGCGGGGAAGCGCAGCGTAGATGAAAACCGCCGATCAGGGCGTGGATCCGATCGATCCCGGTGATTTTCTGGCAATGGCGCACGATATTGACGATCCCGCGGTGCCCGCAGCCGGTCACGATCACCAGACCGCGATCCGATTTGTAAATCAGCACCCCTTCGTCGATCACGTAATCCACCGCCGCGTTTTCCCCGGCGATCACCCCGTAGGCGCGCGGGGCGGGTACCGCGATTTCGCCTGACCACATAAAGCGATCGCCGATCGCCAGCGGTTCGCGGCTGTAGTGCATGCGGTGGCGCGAGTAGTCGATATCCAAGGAGAGCTTTTTGATTTTGCGGGTGTGGCCCAGCACCTTCAGCGCCGCATAGCGTTCATCGCCGACCTGCGGGTGGCAGATGATGCGGCTGTTGTCCGGCAGCCAGGCGACGCCGCCGCAGTGGTCATAGTGGCCGTGGGAGAGCACCGTTGCGGTAATACGGGAGAGATCGACGCCCATCAGCGCCGCATTGCGCAGAAAGCTGTCGTCGGGGCCGGTATCGAACAGTATGGACGTCGTCTCATCCTCAATCAGCAGGCTTAGCCCGGCCTTGGCCTGCAATAATGGGTCGGCGCCGGCGGCGCGGCGGTTTTCCAGCAGTACCTTGAGGGTCAATGCCATGTTGACTCGTTCCTGAGAGAGATTCCTGACTTTTCAGTATAGCGTGGAGGGCGGTAGCGGCTCTGTGAGCCGGCGCGCAGAGCGAGCGCGGGAAAGAAAAACGGCCGGAACAAGGGTTTGTCCCGGCCGTGAAGGCGTCTGGCGGCGTTATTTACCTATACAGAAGCTGGAGAAGATGCGGCCCAGCAGGTCGTCGGAGGTGAATTCGCCGGTGATTTCACTCAAGGCCAGCTGCGCCTGGCGCAATTCCTCGGCCAACAGCTCGCCCGCGTAAGCGCTCACTAACTGTTCTTTACCTTGCACCAGGTGCTGTGCCGCCAGCTCCAGCGCCTGCAGGTGGCGACGGCGCGCCAGGAAACCGCCTTCCATGTTGCTGGTGAAGCCCATGCTCTGTTTCAGATGATCGCGCAGCACATCGACGCCTTCGCCGGTGCGGGCCGACAGGCGAATAAGTGAGTGGTTGTTCACTTCCGTCAGACCCAGCGTTTCACCGGTGATGTCGGCCTTGTTGCGCACCACGGTGATCGGCAGCGTGCCCGGCAGGCGCGCCATAAACTCCGGCCAGATCTCCGCCGGCTCGGTGGCGGCGGTGGTGGTGCCGTCAACCATAAACAGCACTCTGTCGGCCTGTTCGATCTCGTTCCACGCACGTTCGATGCCGATACGCTCAACCTCGTCGCTGGCGTCGCGCAGGCCGGCGGTGTCGATGATGTGCAGCGGCATGCCGTCGATATGGATATGTTCGCGCAGGACATCGCGGGTGGTGCCGGCGATATCGGTGACGATCGCCGCCTCACGCCCTGCTAACGCATTGAGCAGGCTGGATTTACCGGCGTTGGGGCGCCCGGCGATCACCACCTTCATCCCTTCGCGCAGCAGGCTGCCCTGGCGCGCTTCGCCGCGCACGCTGTCCAGATCCGCCATCACGTCGTTGAGCTGCGCCTCGATTTTACCGTCGGACAGGAAGTCGATTTCCTCGTCGGGGAAGTCGATCGCCGCTTCCACGTAGATTCGCAGGTGAGTGAGCGCTTCCACGAGCTGGTGGATGCGGGTGGAGAAGGCGCCCTGCAGCGAGTTCATCGCCGAACGTGCCGCCTGCTCGGAGCTGGCGTCGATCAGATCGGCAATCGCTTCGGCCTGCGCCAAATCGAGTTTGTCATTGAGGAACGCGCGTTCGGAGAATTCGCCGGGCCGTGCGATGCGCACATCGGGCAGCGCCAGCACGCGCTTGAGCAACAGATCGAGGATCACCGGCCCGCCGTGGCCCTGCAGTTCCAGCACGTCTTCGCCGGTAAAGGAGTTCGGCCCCGGGAACCACAGCGCGATACCCTGATCGAGGGTGGCGCCCGTGGCGTCGCGGAACGGCAGATAGTCAGCGTAGCGCGGCTTCGGCAGCTTGCCGAGCAACGCCTGGGCGACGTCTTTGGCCTGGCTTCCGGAAATGCGCAGAATGCCGACGCCGCCGCGTCCCGGCGGGGTGGCTTGGGCTACGATGGTATCGGTGGTGCTCATAACGGTTCTCTCTGACGATTAAGATGCAAAAAGGCGGTCTAATGACCGCCTTTGGTGTGACTGCAAGGGTCGGTGCGCCGAACCCCTACAATACGCTTAGCTTTTTTTCTTGTCGCGGCTGTGCAGACCGCGTTTTTCCAGACCACGGTAAATCAGCTGCTGCTGCAGGATGGTCACCAGGTTACTGACGATGTAGTACAGTACCAGACCGGACGGGAACCACAGGAAGAACACTGTGAAGATCACCGGCATGAAGGTCATGATTTTCTGCTGCATCGGGTCAGTCACGGTGGTCGGCGACATCTTCTGAATGAAGAACATCGTCACGCCCATCAGGATTGGCAGGATGTAGTACGGGTCTTGCGCCGACAGGTCATGGATCCACAGGGCGAACGGCGCGTGGCGCAGCTCGACCGAACCCATCAGCATGTAGTACAGCGCCAGGAAGATCGGCATCTGAATGATCAGCGGCAGGCAGCCGCCGAGCGGGTTCACTTTCTCCGCCTTGTACAGCGCCATCATCTCTTGGCTCATGCGCTGTTTGTCATCGCCGATGCGCTCGCGCATCGCCTGCAGCTTCGGCTGCAGCATGCGCATTTTCGCCATCGAGGTGTACTGCGCCTTGGTCAGCGGGTACATGATGCCGCGCACGATGAAGGTGATGATGATGATGGAGAAGCCCCAGTTACCGATAAAGCCGTGGATGAACTTCAGCAGTTTGAACAGCGGCTGGGAGATGAACCACAGCCAACCGTAATCCACGGTCAGGTCCAGGTGCGGCGCCAGCTGGGCCATCTGGTCCTGCAGCTCCGGGCCGACCCACAGGGTCGCGTTCAGCTGCTGCTGAGCGCCCGGCTGCACCACGACCGGCGTAGATTTGAAGCCGATGGTGGACAGGTTGTCGCCTGGTTTGGCGGTGTAGAAGGTGTTGTCACCCTTGGTCGCCGGTACCCACGCGGTGGCGAAGTACTGTTGCAGCATGGCGACCCAACCGTCTTTGGTGGTGACGCTCAGGTTTTCGTCTTTGTCGAATGCGTATTTCTGGTACTTGTCATCGCTGGACGAGTACGCCGCGCCGCGGAAGGTGTGCAGCGCGAAGTTGCTGCTGCCGGTATCGCGGTGCTTAGGCAATTCGGTGGTCTGCTTCAGCTGGCCGAACAGGGTCAGCTCCAGCGGCGTCGCGCCTTTGTTGTCGATGCTGTAATCCACGCCGACCGCATAGTGATCGCGTTTGAGCACGAAGGTCTTGGTGTAGACCGCGCCGTCTTTATCGGTGTAGGTCAGCGGGATGCGCAGCTCGTCCTGGCCTTCCGGCAGGGTGTAGCTGTCCTGCGCCGCCTGATACAGCGGGCGTTCGCCGTTGGCCGGGTTGTCCGGGCCGTTTTTACCGGTCAGGCCGCTTTGCGCCTGATAGACGAATGACGGAGTGGTTTCCAGCAGTTGGAACGGAGTCGATGAACCCAGAGTATCCGGGTAGGCCAACAGTTTAGCCTGCTCGATATCGCCACCACGGGTGTTGATGGTCAGTGACAGCACGTCGGTGTTCACGGTAATCAGCTTACCCTGACCACTGGCTGGCACGGCCTGGCTGGCGGCATCACCGGCTACTGCGTTCGAAGTCTGTTGCGTGGTCTGTGCGGCCGGCTGCGGAGCGTTGTCCGTTTGCCATGCCTGCCAGATCATGAAAGACACGAACAGCAGAGCGATGAGGAGAAGATTGCGTTGCGAATCCATCGTTAGTGTTCTCTGTTATCGTCGGTTTTTGGCGGCACCGGATCATCGCCACCTGGGTTCAAAGGGTGGCATTTTAATACGCGTTTCAATGCTAACCAACTGCCTTTTATCATGCCAAACCTGCTTAATGCCTCAATTGCGTAATGAGAGCATGTCGGCTGGAAGCGACAACGAGGCCCTAGCAGCGGACTGATGACGAGCTGATAGGCCCGCACCAGCCCGATCAGGATGCGGGAGCCTGGCGACAGTGGCGACGCCATAATTTATCCAAAGCTTCCGTCAGCGCGCGGTTATCCAAATCCGCTATCCCCTTTTTGGCCACCACGACAAAATCCATCGCCGGTAATTCGTGCTGACGCAGGCGGAAGCTTTCGCGGGTTAGGCGTTTGATCCGATTACGCTCGTGCGCGCGTTTGACGTGTTTTTTGGCGACGGTAAGACCGATGCGGGGATGCCCCAGCTGGTTCAGGCGGCCGAGGATGGTGATTTGCGGCGTGCCAGCCCGTTGTGGCTGCTGGAAGACGAAAGTGAAATGAGTGGGAGTTAACAAACGTAACTCCCTGGGAAAAGCGAGCTTAACCACTCAGCGGGTTAGCTTTATTACTTAGAAACAGTCAGACGAGCACGGCCTTTCGCACGACGGCGGGCCAGAACTTGACGACCATTTTTGGTGGCCATACGAGCACGGAAACCGTGGCTACGGTTGCGCTTCAATACGGACGGTTGGAAAGTGCGTTTCATAGCGATTTCTACCTAAACTTAAAATAATTACTGATCAGTAAACGCGTTTGGCTACTCGGCGTGAAGATGACCGACGCCTCAATCGCAATACATAAAGAAGCGGGATTGTAATAATTGTACAGTCCTGAGTCAATTCGCATCGCGCCAGCCTACCTGGTTGTCTGCCAATAACGGAACAAAATCCGGTCTTGGCCCGTGGTCACCGCAGAATCCTGTCTGGCTAATGACGCACCATAAGGAACCAGGTATCACACGTAGGGCGAAGATTATACGGACTCGGGGTGAAATCGCAAGGATCCCCGTGAGATCCTTTGCGCGCGATCGCAGGATCCGGCGTGGATAACAGGGTATAACCGGTTGACAATGTAAAAAACGCGGCGCAGCGGCCGGGATCTGCGCGGCCATTCGGCGCCAGCGGCGAAAAGATCGCCGCCGGCCGCGGCCTGTGGATAAAATGGATCTAATCTGTGAGGAAGGGGAGGATCTCTTGCGCGGATTGCGCTATGATCCGTCATTCCGATCGCGATCCCTCATACCGGGATCGTGAGGGACACAAACCGTGAAAGGCGGTTCGCATCCCCCACAGGCAAACAGCCGATGCCGGGTATGTGTCAAAAATCATGAGTTATAAAAAAGTTGCCCGTTTCTTTTCTTTATTGATCTTGTTCGAGTGGAGTCCGCCGTGTCACTTTCGCTTTGGCAGCAGTGTCTTGCCCGATTGCAGGATGAGTTACCTGCCACAGAATTTAGTATGTGGATTCGCCCATTGCAGGCGGAACTGAGTGACAACACCCTGGCGCTGTACGCGCCTAACCGTTTTGTGCTGGATTGGGTTCGCGATAAGTACTTAAACAACATCAATGGTCTGCTGAATGATTTCTGCGGCACGGATGCGCCTTTGCTGCGTTTTGAAGTCGGCAGCAAGCCGATCACGCAGGTGATCAGCCAGACCGTGACCGCCAGCGTCAGCAGCGCCCCCGCAGCCCCGGCGGCACGCACGGCCGCGCCTTCGCGCCCGAGCTGGGACAACGCGGCGGCGCAACCCGAGCTCTCTTACCGCTCCAACGTCAACCCCAAGCACACCTTCGACAACTTCGTCGAGGGTAAGTCCAACCAGCTGGCGCGCGCGGCGGCTCGCCAGGTGGCGGACAATCCGGGCGGCGCCTACAACCCGCTGTTCCTGTATGGCGGCACCGGCCTGGGTAAAACTCACCTGCTGCACGCGGTCGGCAACGGCATCATGGCGCGCAAAGCCAACGCCAAAGTGGTCTACATGCACTCGGAACGCTTCGTGCAGGACATGGTCAAAGCGTTGCAGAACAATGCTATCGAAGAGTTTAAGCGCTACTACCGTTCGGTCGACGCCTTGCTGATCGATGACATCCAATTCTTCGCCAACAAGGAGCGTTCGCAGGAAGAGTTCTTCCATACCTTTAACGCCCTGTTGGAAGGCAATCAGCAGATCATCCTGACCTCGGATCGCTACCCTAAAGAGATCAACGGGGTGGAAGATCGTTTGAAGTCCCGCTTCGGCTGGGGGCTGACGGTGGCGATCGAGCCGCCGGAGCTGGAAACC
This sequence comes from Serratia sp. A07, assembly GCF_058725505.1. NCBI lineage: Bacteria > Pseudomonadati > Pseudomonadota > Gammaproteobacteria > Enterobacterales > Yersiniaceae > Serratia > Serratia sp. A07. The sequence continues at coordinate 6,208 of NZ_JBZXDO010000054.1, read as the reverse complement.
CGCGTGGCGATCCTGATGAAAAAGGCCGACGAGAACGACATTCGCCTGCCGGGCGAAGTGGCGTTCTTCATCGCCAAGCGCCTGCGTTCCAACGTGCGTGAGCTCGAAGGGGCGCTGAACCGCGTGATCGCCAACGCCAACTTTACCGGCCGGGCCATCACCATCGATTTCGTGCGCGAAGCGCTGCGCGATCTGCTGGCGCTGCAGGAAAAGCTGGTCACCATCGACAATATTCAAAAGACGGTGGCGGAGTATTACAAGATTAAAGTCGCGGATTTGCTGTCCAAGCGGCGTTCGCGATCCGTTGCCCGCCCGCGCCAGATGGCGATGGCGCTGGCGAAGGAACTCACCAACCACAGCCTGCCGGAAATCGGCGATGCGTTTGGTGGCCGCGACCATACCACGGTGTTGCACGCCTGCCGGAAGATCGAGCAGCTGCGTGAGGAAAGTCACGACATCAAAGAAGATTTCTCCAATTTAATCAGAACATTATCTTCATAGCGCTATGAAATTTATCGTTGAACGTGAGCATCTGCTAAAACCGCTGCAACAGGTAAGCAGCCCGCTGGGCGGCCGCCCGACCTTGCCGATCCTGGGCAACCTGCTGCTGCAGGTGACGGAAGGCTCCCTGCTGCTGACCGGCACCGATCTGGAGATGGAGATGGTGGCGCGCGTCGCCCTGTCCCAACCGCACGAGCCGGGCGCGACCACCGTGCCCGCGCGTAAATTCTTTGATATCTGCCGTGGCCTGCCGGAAGGGGCGGAGATCGCCGTCACGCTGGAGAGCGAGCGCATGCTGGTGCGGTCCGGCCGCAGCCGCTTCTCGCTGTCCACGCTGCCGGCGGCGGACTTCCCGAACCTGGACGACTGGCAGAGCGAGGTGGAATTCACCTTGCCGCAGGCGACGCTGAAGCGCCTGATCGAAGCCACCCAGTTCTCGATGGCCCATCAGGACGTGCGTTACTACCTGAACGGCATGCTGTTTGAAACCGAAGGCGAGGAGCTGCGCACCGTCGCGACCGACGGCCACCGCCTGGCGGTGTGCTCGATGCCGATCGGCCAACAGCTGCCGTCCCATTCGGTGATCGTGCCGCGTAAAGGGGTGATGGAGCTGGTGCGTCTGCTGGACGGCGGCGATTCGCTGCTGCAGCTGCAGATCGGCAGCAACAACATTCGCGCCCACGTCGGCGATTTCATCTTCACCTCCAAGCTGGTTGACGGCCGTTTCCCAGACTATCGCCGCGTCTTGCCGAAGAACCCGGATAAAACGCTGGAAGCCGGCTGCGATCTGCTCAAGCAGGCGTTTGCGCGCGCGGCCATTCTCTCGAACGAGAAATTCCGCGGCGTGCGGCTGTACGTCAGCCAGAACCAGCTGAAGATCACCGCCAACAACCCGGAGCAGGAAGAGGCGGAAGAGATCCTCGACGTCAGCTACGACGGCGCGGAGATGGAGATCGGCTTCAACGTTAGCTACGTGCTGGACGTGTTGAACGCGCTCAAGTGTGAAGACGTGCGCCTGCTGTTGACCGACTCGGTCTCCAGCGTGCAGATCGAAGACGGCGCCAGCCAGGCGGCGGCCTACGTTGTCATGCCAATGCGGTTGTAGTCTCGTTACCTTGAATTACAGCACCGTCATCGGTAAAGAGATTGCATGGCTCTGACGCGTTTATTGATTAAAGATTTCCGCAATATCGAGGCGGCGGATTTGGCGCTGGCGCCGGGATTCAACTTCCTGGTCGGCGCCAACGGCAGCGGCAAGACCAGCGTGCTGGAAGCGGTATATACGCTCGGGCACGGCCGCGCCTTTCGCAGCCTGCAGGCCGGTCGGGTGATCCGTCACGACCAGCCGGAGTTCGTGCTGCACGGCCGCATAGAAGGTACGGAGCGCGAGCTGTCGGTAGGATTGAGCAAGAGCCGTCAGGGTGACAGCAAAGTACGCATCGATGGCAGCGACGGCCACAAGGTGGCCGAGCTGGCGCAGCTGCTGCCCATGCAGCTGATCACCCCCGAAGGTTTTACCCTGCTGAACGGCGGGCCGAAATTCCGGCGCGCCTTCCTTGACTGGGGCTGTTTTCATAACGAACCCGGTTTTTTCACCGCCTGGAGCAACCTGAAACGGTTACTGAAGCAGCGCAATGCCGCGCTGCGCCAGGTGAGTCGCTATGCGCAGATCCGCGCCTGGGATCAGGAACTGATCCCGCTCGCGGAGCGCATCAGCGAATGGCGGGCGGAATACAGCGACGCGATCGCCGCGGATATCACCGCGACCTGCGCGCAGTTTCTGCCTGAATTCGCCCTGAGCTTCTCCTTCCAGCGCGGCTGGGACAAAGAGAGCGACTACGGCGAGCTGCTGGAGCGCCAGTTCGAGCGCGACAGGGCGTTGACCTATACCGCGGTGGGGCCGCATAAAGCGGACTTCCGCATTCGTGCCGACGGCACGCCGGTAGAGGATTTGTTATCGCGCGGTCAGCTTAAGCTGCTGATGTGCGCGTTGCGCTTGGCGCAGGGTGAGTTTCTCACCCGGCAGAGCGGGCGGCGTTGCCTGTATCTGATTGATGATTTTGCCTCCGAGCTGGACACCGGCCGTCGCCGGTTGCTGGCCGATCGCCTGAAAGCCACCCAGGCCCAGGTTTTTGTCAGCGCGGTCAGCGCTGAACAAGTGACCGACATGGCCGGTGAAAAGGGCAAGATGTTCCGCGTGGAACAGGGTAAAATAGAGGTTCAACCACAGGACTAAAATGAGCGAGAAACGTTGATGTCGAATTCTTATGACTCCTCAAGTATCAAGGTATTAAAAGGGCTGGATGCGGTGCGCAAGCGCCCGGGCATGTATATCGGCGATACCGATGACGGCACCGGTCTGCACCACATGGTATTCGAGGTTGTGGACAACGCTATCGACGAAGCGCTCGCGGGCCACTGTAGTGACATTCAGGTCACCATCCATGCCGACAACTCGGTATCGGTACAGGATGACGGCCGCGGCATTCCGACCGGCATTCACCCTGAAGAAGGGGTTTCAGCCGCAGAGGTCATCATGACCGTGCTGCACGCCGGCGGTAAATTCGACGACAACTCCTATAAAGTTTCCGGCGGCCTGCACGGCGTGGGCGTCTCGGTGGTTAACGCCCTGTCGGAGAAACTGGAGCTGGTGATCCGCCGCGAAGGCAAAGTACACGAACAGACTTACAGCCACGGCGAGCCGCAGGCGCCGCTGACCGTGGTGGGCGAAACCGAACAGACCGGCACCATGGTGCGCTTCTGGCCGAGCCACCAGACCTTCACCAATGTGACCGATTTTGAGTACGACATTCTGGCCAAGCGTCTGCGCGAGCTGTCCTTCCTCAACTCCGGCGTGTCTATCCGCCTGAAGGACAAGCGCACCGACCGTGAAGACCACTTCCATTACGAAGGCGGCATCAAGGCGTTTGTCGAGTATCTGAACAAGAACAAAACCCCGATCCACCCGAACGTGTTCTACTTCTCGACCGTGAAAGACGATATCGGCGTGGAAGTGGCGCTGCAGTGGAACGACGGTTTCCAGGAAAACATCTACTGCTTCACCAACAACATTCCGCAGCGCGACGGCGGCACGCACCTGGTCGGTTTCCGTACCGCGATGACCCGTACGCTGAATAGCTACATGGAAAAGGAAGGCTACAGCAAGAAGGCCAAGGTCAGCGCCACCGGCGATGACGCGCGTGAAGGCCTGATTGCCGTGGTGTCGGTGAAGGTGCCGGATCCGAAGTTCTCTTCTCAGACCAAGGACAAGCTGGTCTCCTCCGAGGTGAAAACCGCGGTTGAAACGCTGATGAACGAGAAGCTGGTGGATTACCTGATGGAAAATCCAGGCGACGCGAAAATCGTGGTCGGCAAAATCATCGACGCGGCGCGCGCGCGCGAAGCGGCACGTAAAGCGCGTGAGATGACCCGCCGCAAAGGCGCACTGGATCTGGCCGGCCTGCCGGGCAAACTGGCGGACTGCCAGGAACGCGATCCGGCGCTGTCCGAACTGTACCTGGTGGAAGGGGACTCCGCGGGCGGCTCTGCCAAGCAGGGGCGTAACCGCAAGAACCAGGCTATCTTGCCGCTGAAGGGGAAAATCCTCAACGTCGAGAAAGCGCGTTTCGACAAAATGCTCTCCTCGCAGGAAGTGGCGACGCTGATCACCGCGCTGGGTTGCGGCATTGGCCGCGACGAGTACAGCCCAGACAAGCTGCGTTACCACAGCATCATCATCATGACCGATGCCGACGTCGACGGTTCGCACATCCGTACGCTGCTGTTGACCTTCTTCTACCGCCAGATGCCGGAAATCATCGAGCGTGGCCACGTGTTCATCGCGCAGCCGCCGCTGTACAAGGTGAAGAAAGGCAAGCAAGAGCAGTACATCAAAGATGACGAGGCGATGGATCAGTACCAGATCGCCATCGCGATGGACGGCGCTACGCTGCACACCAATGCCAGCGCACCGGCGCTCGGCGGCGAGCAGCTGGAAAAACTGGTGGCCGAACACTACGGCGTGCAGAAGCTGATTGGCCGCATGGAGCGCCGCTACCCGCGCGCGCTGCTGAACAGCCTGATCTACCAGCCGACGCTGAACGAAGGCGATCTGAGCGATGAAGCCAAGGTGAAAACCTGGATCGCTTCGCTGGTGCAGGCGCTGAACGACAAAGAGCAGCACGGCAGCAGCTATGACTTCGTGATCTTCGAGAACCGTGAGCGCCAGATGTTCGAGCCGGCGCTGCGCATCCGCACCCACGGCGTGGATACCGACTATAAGCTGGACTTCGACTTCATCCACGGCGGCGAATATCGCAAGATCTGCCAGCTGGGCGAGAAGCTGCGCGGGCTGATCGAAGACGGTGCGTTCATCGAGCGTGGCGAACGTCGTCAGCCGGTAGACAGCTTCGAGCAGGCGCTGGAGTGGCTGGTGAAAGAGTCGCGCCGCGGCCTGTCGGTGCAGCGTTATAAAGGTCTGGGCGAGATGAACCCGGAGCAGCTGTGGGAAACCACCATGGATCCGGAAAGCCGCCGCATGCTGCGCGTGACCGTCAAGGACGCCATCGCTGCCGATCAGCTGTTCACCACGCTGATGGGCGATGCGGTTGAACTGCGCCGTGCCTTTATCGAAGAAAACGCCCTGAAAGCGGCGAACATCGATATCTGATGCGTTAATGGCTGTGAAAATCCGCGCCGGGCGACCCGCGCGGATTTTTTTTACGCCTTTTTTGGCGCTGACAGCCGAGGCTGAAACGCGTTAGCATGAGAAAAAACCACTGGGAGAAGCGTTGAATGGCTATTGAACTGATTGCGATCGACATGGACGGCACGTTGCTGGATCCGCAGCACCAAATCACGCCGGCGGTAAAGCAGGCTATCGCGGCAGCGCGGCGCAAAGGGGTGCACGTGGTGCTGGCCACCGGGCGGCCTTATGTCGGCGTGCAGGACTATCTGCGCCAGTTGGACATTCAGGGCCCCGGCGATTTCTGTATAACCTATAACGGCGCACTGGTGCTGCGTGCGGTCGACGGCGCCTGCATCCTGCAGGAAACGCTGGGCTTCGAGGACTATCTGCACTTCGAGCAGATGGCGCGCGAGTTCGGCGTTCACTACCAGGCGTTTGATTTCGACACCCTGTATACCCCGAACAAGGACATTGGCAAATACACCATACACGAGGCGGCAATGACTGGTATTCCGTTGAAATACCGCAGCGTGGAGGAGATGGATCGCCAGATGCGTTTCCCGAAAGTGATGATGATCGACGAGCCGGAGCTGTTGGACCGCGCTATCGCGCGCATCCCGGCGGAAACGCGCGAGCGTTACACCATTCTGAAAAGCGCGCCTTACTTCCTCGAAATCCTGCATAAGAACGTCGATAAGGGCGCCGGGGTGAGAATGCTGGCCGAGCATCTCGGCGTGGCGCGGGAAAACATTATGACGCTGGGGGATCAGGCCAACGATACGGCGATGATCGAGTGTGCCGGCGTCGGCGTGGCGATGGGCAACGCCATTCCCGAGCTGAAAGCGGTGGCGCAGTTTGTCACCAGCGCCAATACCGAAGACGGCGTGGCGCGCGCCATCGAGAAGTTCGTGCTCAACGGCTGATAAAATGGGGCGCTGCGGCGTAATGCTTGTCAGTTAAGCTTTTGAGGAAGCCGCAACGTATAACGTTGCGGCTTCTTTTTTACTGCCCGCGGGTAAT
>NZ_JBZXDO010000053.1:0-17997 GCF_058725505.1 Serratia sp. A07 | reverse complement strand
GAGGCGGCATCACTGGCGCCGTAGTGAACCGGCCATTTTAATTGTCGCCGACCGGCCAAAATAATTGACGCGAGATACTCACAGGGTCTAACCCTTTATCATCAACAAGTTGCAGGTCAGATGGTTATACTGCTGCTTCGTGCTTTAACTGGCCGAGTACAGCCTGAATCATCACCGTAATTCAATGATGCCCAGCACAGCCTTGCGTTTTTGGCAGCGATGGCGACAACGGCACGCCAGTATCCTCTTCGCTCAATTAGCGAGCAAACCCAATGACTGAATGAGCCAGTCCTTTTTTCTTCACCAATCAGAACCGAACGGGCACCCTGAACCAGTAGCGTTCGCAGATACGAATCGCCCGCTTTCGTTATCCTGCCAAGCTGTGATTTTCCGCCACTGCTGTACTGCAATGGCGTAAGTCCGAGCCAGGCTGCGAGTTGGCGCCCATTCTTAAAATCATGCGCATTACCGATACTGGCGACCAGCGCACATGCCGTTGTGGGGCCAATCCCTTTCAGCTCCATCAACCTCTGACTGCGGTAGGATCCGATCGTATTCAGCGATGTTATCTTCAATGCGATTAATGTGTTCCAGCAGATCATCAACGCATTGCTGAACCTGAAACGGCAAGGAGTTCTTCTGTTCAGACACGATGTGGCGCAGAGCATCTGTACTCTGTGGAGCGATGATGCCAAATTCAGATATTAAACCTCTTAATCGGTTATATATTGCTGTTTTCTCTTCGATAAAACCCTGCCGGGTACGGTGAAGGCATTGCATCGCCTGCTGACTCTCATCCTTCACGGGCACAAACCGCATATGCGGGCGACGGACGGCTGTACAGATAGCCTGAGCATCAGCTGCATCATTTTTCCCTAATTTACCAGCCATGCGATAAGGAGAAACAAACTTTGCCGCCATCAGACGGGGTTCATGACCATATTGCCGGAACAGTCTTGCCCAGTAATGAGCACCGGAGCATGCTTCCATCCCGATAACACAAGGAGGTAAACCTGCAATCAGCTCAGGAAGTGCAGCACGCGATACTTTAGGTTTAACCAGAACAGTTCTGCCATTTTGGTCAACGCAGTGAACAGCGAATACATTTTTAGCAAGATCGATACCGACACTAGTGATGGTCATAACGAATCCCTCTGGGCTATGTTTACCCCATGATTGCACAACATTTAACCGGGCGCATATCCAGGGGAAGTCCCGTCCATTCGGAAAGCCTGTTTTTTGAACAGACTTAACTCCCGAAATGGGATGTATTCCCGCGCTATACGGTATTTTCAGGGATTTGACCTTAATCAGATACCCTAAATGTGATACAGCAAGAGCGACAACTTAAAAGCGATAGTCGCTGACGCAAAATCAATCCCTTACGAACCACAATTAGTTAAATAATGCGCTTAACGTACAAAAATTTCCGATCTCCAAACTGCCCCCTATTAGTACAATAATTTTCGATAACCAAACTGACCTCAGTAATATGTTGTGCCAATGGCGATCTTTGGCTAGTTTGGCCGCATGAAACCGAAAAATGCATTCTGCAGGTACGGCTTTCCGATGAGGAACACGCGCAGCTGCAGCTGCAGCTGCTGGATGCCGATGCCGATGCCGGTATGACCATATTCGAGCTGGTGCGTGCCCATATTGGCCGCATCCTGGCACGTAATTGCCGGGACGAACGCGAACGAGTGGCAATGCTAAACCGCATCAACGCCAACCTGAACATGATTGCCCGCTGTGTGAACACCTGGCGCATCAGTGCGTCGGCGGTCGAGGCAGTCAGTCACCTGATGGCCATCGAGCGCGCCGTGTTGGAATTGACGAGGGAAAACAAGGAGTAGTGATGAGAAAAATATTGGTTTTACTGGGACTTTCTGTGTTGCTGCTGTCGGGCTGTGTCGCTTCAGATGGACCAACCAAGAGCAGCCCGGAGAAGCATGCCACGCGCTATGCAAATGGTGTAGTTAACGTATTGCCTGTGAGTCGATCTGATGTTTACGAGAATATACTTCCTTTCCTGACAAGTATTTATCACGAGGGTAAAGAAGATCGGGTTGAGGGAATACCGGAGCCACAGGCAAAGGAGAAACGAAACTCTTACTACAGCCCCGATTTTTTTAAAGGGTATGACAAGCATTATGGTGATGTCGGTATTGATTTGGAAAATAAAGAAAAAGGCATTAATTACAGGCTCAAAGACTTGCTTGCCCGTGAGGCCTCGGCGACCTACTGGGACGGATACATGGGGCGTTGAGCTGATGATTATTGGCTTCTCCCGGAACGGCACCGGCGGGCATGGGCCGGTCGAGTACATCACCAGTCAGGAACGGGCGGGCCGTGAAGCGCACCCGCCGCAAGTCCTGCGCGGCTCTCCAGACAAACCCGCCTGCTGATAGATTTCCTGGCGTTCGAGCACCGGAACACCTCCGGGATGCTGTCGTTTGCGCTATCTCCACGACGACCATCACGAGCTGCACTTCTTCACGCCTCGCGAGGAGCTGAGCACTGGCAAGAGCCTGAACATTCGGCCGCCGGGGAGATGGCCAAACAGACTTTCGATGACCTGCGCAGCGAAGTAAGCGCAAAATACGGCCTCAGCGACCCAAAGACCTGTCAAGGGTAAAAGACGTGGCTACGTGTAATGACGCCTGACCACATCCTGAGAATTGCCGCAGAAGCCCGATACCCCCAACTATAGCATTACGGCCTGCTAATCTTTTCTCACATTATGTAAATGATAACTACTATCATCCATTGACAGTCCATAGATAAGCGCGTAACTTTCTTTATTACTGTATGCATATACAGCACTTATTGTTGAAATCAAGAAGGAGTTTAACGATGGCTAAATCAGGATTGGCAGACAGTGACGGCCTTGAATGGAAAAAAATGCTTGAGCTTGGGTATGAATGGAACGGTGAGTCGTGGGGCTGGCCGACAACGGGCGTCGATACGCCGCCCGGCATAGGAGATACGGAACCAGGGATGACTGTTTGGCCTTCAGGGAGTACTCCCCCAAGCGGTTACACCAACCTCAACGGATATGGCACCAACTACGTCGCCGGACGTCCTGACTCATTGGGGGTTGCGGCCAATGCCAAAAAGGCAGCGCAGTTCGAACAGGATCTAATATTCTTTCAGAACGTGGAATCCGACGCGTCACAGAAACTCGAGGCAGCGCGTCAGCGCATGCGAGTCCTGAGCGATGAGGCCAGCCGCTTAACCGGTGCGAATAAGCTCAGGAAGGAAGCAGAGCAGGCAGTTGCCTCGGTGGATGAAATGGCGCAGGAAATTACGCTTGATGAAGCCAAAGCCAACAAACTGAATGCCGACTTTGAAGTCTCTTTCGCCCGCTGGCGGGAGAATCCGCGTGATGTTCGTCTCGATGGCGACCGGCAGAAACGGCTGATGGACGAGCGTGACGCACTGCGGAACGGTATTCCGGTGAAACAGAGTGAAAAAGACCTGCGCGTGGCCCGCCTCAACAAGCTGATGGCGGACGTTGCGGCGCTGGATGCGGGGCAGGATGTACGGGAGGTGAATGCCGCGCGTGAACTGGAAGACGTTCGCAATCAGGCTAACGCCCTGGAGCAAGAGCGGCAGCGTCTGGAGGGGGAGGTCAGCAGCAAAAACGCCCAAGCTGCCCATGAGCGAGAAGAAGAAGCCAGGAATCTGACGCTGAAGGAAAAAATTGTTACGCCTGGCGATGCGTTGAGTCTGGAGCAACGCAAGTGGGAAGAAGACCGATGGAACGACGCGCAGAGGAACAAGGCGGAAGCCGAACGGCTCTCGGGAGAAGCGGCAGCCAGTCAGGGCTCACTGGATGATGTGAATCGCCGGTTGTGCGAAGCACGGAGTCAGGAAAGTCAGAAACAGCAACAGCTGAACGATGTTCAGGCGCAAATCGCGGCGGAAAAGGCCGAAGCGGCTCGACGTCAGGAAGAGCAACGTCAGCGTGAAGAGGCTGCCCGTAAAGCCAAGGAAGAAGCTGAGAAATTAGCTCGAGAGGCAAAAGAAAGGGAGGAGAAAGAAATACAAGATGCTGTTAAATTTACTGCGGATTTTTATAAGGAAGTTTTCAAGGTTTACGGAGAAAAAGCTGAAAAGCTTGCTAAATTATTAGCAGATCAGGCTAAAGGAAAAAACGTTCGCAATGTAAATGATGCGCTGAAAGCCTATGATAAATACAAGGCAAACATCAACAAAAAGATCAATAAAAAAGATCGCGAAGCCATTGCAAAAGCTTTGGAATCGGTTGACGTTAAGCAAGCGGCTAGGAATATAAGTAAATTTGGTAAAGGGTTAGGCTATACTAGCCTTGCTATCGATGCTGCAGAATGGGCCGGAGCTTTAAAAAAGGCAATAGAAACTGATAACTGGCGCCCATTTTTTGTCAAAACAGAAGCTATTGCTGCAGGCATGGCCGCCTCTGCGGTTACGGGTTTTGCGTTTAGTATTATCCTAGGAGGACCAGTAGGGCTATTGGGCTATAGTCTAATAATGGCAGGAGTTGGTGCGTTAATAGATGATGATGCAATGGAACAAGTGAATAAATTTATCGGCATTTGAGTTTTAATTATAGAAAAGGCTGCTTACTTGCTAAGTAGCCTTTTCATAAAAATAACAAAAACAAATATCGTTATTATTGGCATTGATAATAAAAAAACGGTCCCATAGTAAATCGCCAGCCCGCCCATTTTCCCAGGCGTATCCATAAACAAGCCTCTACTCCAAAATTCTTTTGTCGTGAAGGTCAATACAAAACTTTCCACTATCCATTTTGAAACAGGATAAAACACCAATCCTAAAGTGCTCACCGACAATAATATATATTTATAATTAAACTCATCCCCCCAAGACAAGTAAAAAAAACATAAAAACATAAAGCATCCAAAAGGCATATTTCGGATATAGTATTTCTTATTCATTTGCCCTCCACGGAGCTAGCTATTTAAATTAAGCGTAAATGCAATCACCAGAAGTATCCTTTCGCTCTATTAAAGTAGTAAACGCCATTCCATCTCCATTAAACACAAAGTGTGGGTTGATATAATAAAACCCTTTTCTGAGGGTCTTTGCAATAATTTTGCTAGTTTCTAGTTCGGGGTGTTACGCCGGAACCCCAAGTAGGGGGCAGTTTGGCCATCATGGATGCCACACTCCAGGGCGTAAAAAACTGCCCACGATGTCTATCACCAAGCTCCAGATTCATGAAAGCCATGCCAAAAAATCACAAGGTTTAGCGGCCAGTGCTATTTGTACAAGAGCAAGTAAGTGCGCCAGGCGTTCGACATCCTCACGTTCATACCCTTTGATGAGCCACATGTACTGCTTCTCCAGCACGTCGTCCGGAAAAAAGCGGTTGTGTATTGCTATCGCGCTGCACTGAACAAAGCCAGAAATGACCTTGTACCGGTGTTGGTAGCGTGCCGTTTGGCCAAAGAGACCGATGAATTGGTTTTGTGCTTCAGTAAACGTCAGCATGGTGAACTCCCCCACGGGAAAAAAAGGCCACCGGGATACCGGTGGCCATACGTTAGTGCTTCAACAAAAGACGGTGATTAGCCGGCGGCTGCATTCGGTGACAACGGCACAGAATCCTTATCGGCGTAGGTCAGGTGGATCACCTCACCAGCCTCAACCTCAGCCGCTATTCGTCCACCGTCGACATGCTCACCACGGTCGTAACGATCGTAGCCACTGCGTTCCGCATCAGGCATATACCAGGTATGTTCCACCTGGCAGCTGAACTGCTCCGACACTGTCCCGATAACCTCGCCGGCTGGCGGGTACCATGGGGAATCAAAGTGCACTGTCAACGTGTTAATGCCATCCCGTACACAGCCGACATTATGGCCTGCCGGCCATTCGACGCCGTACTGTCGACCATAGAGCTCGACAGTGGTCGGCACATCACGCAGCAGTCCACCAGAGCCATTCAGTTCGGTCGCCAGACGCGTCGGGATCAGCATCAGCATATCGCACGGTGCAGTATATTCAGGCATCATCCCCAAACGTTCCCAGCAGATGCCGGCATCGATATCAGGGCTAACCCCCACCAGACCGAACCAGTCCGCATACTGGCGAGAAAGCACATCCTCCATACGCGCCTTCGCCACGTTGGGGATGCTTTCCCATTTAACCGCATCGATACCCGACTGGCGGTAGAGTCGCTCTATCAGGCGAATGTTCTCGCCCGTTAACGGCACATCCGCCTTCAGCAACCCGAACCAGTGTTCAAAGGCCAGATTCTGAGGCGATGCAATCCCCGGCTGCGTTAACAGTGCCGGGTAAGGCACGTAAACACCGGGTTTTGTTGTCGCCGGCTTCAATATGCCGGCACACCCGGCCAGGAACAGCCGGCAGCTTTGTTGAACAGCATGACGGTATTCAGGGACAACATGGCCATTGACCCATTGCTGCAGTTCATCAACAAAAACGGATTGGCCAGTGCTCACTAAACGGTTATTGCACCAGTTCGACATGGTCGTTCTCCTCTTCTTACAAGAAAAAGAGGGAGCTTTCCCCAACGGGGGAAAGTCTCCCCCGTTGGGTTAGGTGTTACCTCATGATGGCCAGGACGCTGATCCTGTCCTTAGTGGGCTTGCTCGCCATAGTGAGCCCGGTATACCTGATGTTCGTCGCCATTAGCGACCAATCCCAGCTGTACCTCAGGGTCAACGGTTATCTGCAGCCCCTTGTTGGTGGCTTTAGTCACCGGTTATCTCCTGTTCTGTTTCACCGATCACGCCCAGCTCTTCCACCTGGCGCAGATACGGTGATGATGAGGTAAAGGGATTGGCGCCAAGGCGAACCAGGTGGTATTTATCCACCAGGTTGTTGATCGCCTCAAACGGCCGCACCCCCGCTTCCTGTAAAGCCTTCACGCACTCCGCTTCACACAGATCGGTATCGTTTAACGCCAGGCCAAAATATTTGGCCAGTAACCTGCCGGCAATGGTCTGCCAGTAACGTTGTTCAATCGTCATCACCAGACTCCTCATGCCGCAACGGCTGGATCGGTTGTCACCGGGTCCGCCAGGGGCTTCAGCAAAAATTCTGACGCCTCACGGGCCTGTTTGGCCGCACGAAACAGCGCGCGCTTGTCCTCTCGCAATACCTTGAGCCAATGCTCGAGGTAGCTGTCGTGCTGGACGTCGCCAAAGACGCCGAGCTGCGCGCACATAAAAGCACTGCCCAGCTCCGCCACCAGTTCCTCAAACGCGTACACCGGGTCGCCGAACCTCCGGGAAGAAGACGTGATCCCTTCCCGGTTAAGCCGTTTAGCATGGCCGGTGCTGTGCACCAGTTCATGCAACAACGTTGACCAGTAATCCGCCTCAGTCCGAAATTGCTGAGCCTGTGGCAGGACAATCTGGTCCCGGAGCGGGGAGTAAAACGCCCTGTCCTGGTAGGCCTGTTCAACCCGAACACCGCAGGCCTCAACGAGGGTGTTAACCTGAGCCTGCGTTTTCGCATCAACCGACGCATCACCCTCATCCGTCTCGGTTGCCGGCATAACGCCGACAACGATCTCGGGGAGGTTGTCGCATTGGGCAACGTTAAACAGGTACAGCGGCTTCAGCATGGGTATTCGCGTTTTCAGCGGTTTTCCCTCTTCGTCAAACAGCTGCCGGCCATCAGCATCCTCCACCTGCTTATCCCAGGGTTTGAATACCACAGCCAGGGTTGCCGTCTCGCCGGCACGTACATGGCCACCGACGGCCTCCGCCTGTTTATAAGTCAGCCAGCGATTGGAGTGAAAACCGCGCTCTTCCGCAGCTATCCACAAGAGCAGCACATTTACGCCGCTGTAGTGGTAACCCGTCGTGCCGTTCTGCGGCATAACAGACCCGGTATAAATCCGGTTCCGGTCAGTCCGCCAGGGCTTGCGCCAGGGTAAGGTGCCACGCTCAATGGCGCCGATGATACTGTCCGTGACCTGTTGGTACAGGTCTGGTCGTTCGCGACGGGCTTTTGCCGGCCGGCGTGATGGTGATGTTTTCTTCATGGAATGCTCCTCAATGAAAAAGGCGCATTCCTCCCCTGGCGGCGAAGAATACGCCCCAGGGGACAGGAAAAGTGGTTAGAGCGCGGGGTAACGCAGTGCCCCTTTCGGATTCACTGTGTCAACACGCTGTTTCAGCCGTTCGAACAGAGCCAGGTAATCAGCCCGATCGGCGGGTTTTGCCCGTTTGCAATCGGTATGACAGGCCGTGGCCAGCAGGTTGATGGCCCGCTCACGCCAGTGTTTAAACTCATCCTGGCTGACGCAGACCGAGTAATGGACCTCGGCCAGCTGCTGCATGCGCGCGGTCACCCGGCGATAATCGGCGACACACACCCAGTTAACCGTGGCAACGTGCATATAGACCGTTTCGGGTAACAGGTGGATCCAGAGCTCATGGCCTTGCGACAGTATTCGTTCGATACAACTGTCGTTCAGCACCAGCTCCTCGCCAAAGTCGTCGCCGCCGGCAAGCTGCCGGGACGTTTCATACCAGGCCTCATCCTTGTCAGGATGACACCCGTCGGCATACGCCAGGTGTTTGATACGGCCGGTGGCGTTTCGTTCGCCCACGGCCGGCATCAGATAGACGCCATTATCCTTGGCCAACACCAGCGCACACTGATTGGCGCGCACTTCAGCCACCACGGCGCGCAGTTCTGCAGGGTTAAAATGCAACATGATAAGTCTCCTGAGTTGCGGAGACGGACTTCCCCGGGAGGGAAAGCCCCTCCAGGGAAATGAAACGTTTTGGTCAGTGGGTGGTGTTACCACGAAGCCCGGAAGTAAAGGTGGTCCAGACTGAAATCAAAACCGGCAAGAACGCTGTTAACGTACTCCCTCAGTAAATCGACCTGCGTCCAGTAAATACCGCCGTAGTCACGCGATTCAGAAGGAAACTCTTCATGGCAGTTCGCTTCATTCAGCCGCGACAGACACAAATCCAGCATCTGGACGTCGTTGCGGTCGAACGCCATCAGCTCACCGCTTGTGACCTCCCCGACACTGTTGTCCACCCAATGCATCAACGCAGTAAACCCGCGAAAATGACAGGTGTGAACCAGCAGCGGCGGATGGTAGTGGTTACACGTTTTGTGGTTGTATATTCGCGGCGCCTGCGCACAATCACCGCCGTCCTCCAGCCACGCTGGTGAACACGGCACCCAGTCACCGACGGGTGTCCAGTCGCCGTTTACCGGCAACATCGGATAGTCAGCCTTACGCTGACGGAAAAAGTTGATATCAAGCCCCATGGGTCACTCCTCTCGGTATACGGACAGGAGCTCCCCTGCAGGGAAGCCCTGCCGGGTGAATCAAAAAATCGCGACTATGCCGCCGAATGCGCCTGATTCAGACGCACGGCCAGCACTTCATCCATGCCGACAATAACGCGCCAGCGACAAAGCAATTCATCGGGATCATCGTTATGACTGCTATACCCTTCCAAATGGTAAAGAATGGAGTCATCAGCCAGTGCCGCCTCATCCACTTCACCCGGAGCAAGAAGTTCCGGGCGTTTAAGGTGGTGGCGCAACCAGAGTAGTGGCAACTCCCATCCTGGATTTTTGGAAAGTCTGGAGTCGTTCCGCTCTATCCGTACAGAGCCAGGGCACAGGTTATGAATCAGTATCAGAACCAGTCGGTGAAAAAAATCAGGGCGCTGAAAGAACCCCACACGTTCTTCGACGTAAGGCATCGGTTGCATCGGGATATTTACCTCTGCTACCGGTGATACACGTAAACCGGCCGTTTCGAAGATCATGCCATCAAACAGCTGACCGGCTTCCGTGATACCTTCTGGCCGGGCCTCTTCAGGCAACAACCAGAACACCTCGGTCACCGCCAGGGTGAAATCAATCCATGCGTCCTGGGACGGTGATGCGACAAAATAAACGTTCATACTCACGATAAATCCTCCGGTAACAAAAAATTGGGGGGATTTATCCCCCGGACGGGAATAAATCCCCGTCAGGGTGTGTGTCTGTCAGGCTGCCGTGCCGATCACCAAACCTCGAACTCGCCAATCGCAATGTCGGCTTCGACATCGCGCTTGCCTTGCTCCACGGCCTGCGCCCAATAAGACGCGTGAATATCTTTGCTCATTGTATCCAGACGAGCCATAAGCGCTTGCCCGTTAGCGGAAAGTGTCGATATATAGCCGTACTGCATGACCAGCAGGAAACCCCCAAAGGCCTCACCCGCATTGATAACGGCATTTTCCACATCATTCAGCTCAGTGGGGTCTTCACGTTCAAGACCCAGTCCCAGACGCTGGCAAGCCCGGATACTCATGAGCTTGCCTTCCACCAGGCAAAGGAAATGAAACGCATCAAGCGCGGTTTTCACGTCAAGTACGTTGGGTAACGGGGTATGCATCGATAAATCCTCCATAAAATGCCGAGGGATTTATCCCCATAACGGGTGTAAATCCCCGTCAGGGTATTAAGTGGGTAAACCGACCGCTCTAAAAGCGGTAACGCAGTCTGGCCAAATGCTCAGCATGTTGACTAGCGAGTCGGTAAGCTTTTCTGCGCTCGGTATGCTTGCAAGACAGCACAATGTGGGTGCTTGCGTAGGTATATTCGCCTTTGTACCACCCCTTGCGCAGCGTCAGTAACGCGCTGACCGAACCATCATCACTGCAGATAACATGCG
Organism: Serratia sp. A07; assembly: GCF_058725505.1. Classification (NCBI taxonomy): domain Bacteria; kingdom Pseudomonadati; phylum Pseudomonadota; class Gammaproteobacteria; order Enterobacterales; family Yersiniaceae; genus Serratia; species Serratia sp. A07. Next base: position 7,322 of record NZ_JBZXDO010000053.1, on the reverse strand, counting down.
CGCGAACGGCAAAATTACCTGCTGCATTGACGTACCAGTCAGTAAAACGCGGCGGCGCCATGCAAAAAGGTATTCGCTGGACAGCCGATTTGACACGGTGCAGAGTTGAGAAGAAATCAGGAACAACTGAAGAAGTAAAAACAGACATGGTGTTTCTCCTGTAAAAAAAGGGAAACACCGCTCCCAGGGGAAAGGTATTTCCCTTGGGATTTGATTGCGTCACGCGCAACCATCATTGGTAAGAAAGTTAAGCCTTGTTCATCAAAACTGAGATGGCATCTACTCTCAAAGGCGGGCAGATGTACTACACCGTAAACGGCGTGCTTCCTTTCAAGCTACGGAAGCGTTTTTTGCCACTACCCGAAGGCGATCCTCACAAGCGACAGGATCATTGGTGGCTGTCGACTGACAGCTAGGTCACCCGAAGGCGCTCATCACAGACCCACTGAGCATTGGTGGTTGTCCGAAGACAACGAGTAAGCTTGTTTATTTTCCGAGCTAATCGCTAATCTGTCAAGAGGCCATGCGCACCTGTTTTTGGAATAATATTTCCTGTTATCCTAATAACGTAACGTCTCAGTACCATTATCATTTTGAGGTCGCAGCCCTGTGAGAGCTGCGACCGTTATGTACGAACCATCATATTCACGTATACCGTTGAGAAAATTTTAAATTAATAAAACCCCGCGCACTTAAAGAAATTAATCCGTTACTCCACATCACCTTTGAAATAGACTTGCTTAATGTAACGACCCCTGCCATCCCCATGTCCCAAATCCATCGATACCAATGCCTCCGCTTCTACACGACTCATTCCATTTTTAACATGATGAGTCACCGCATCGCGTGAATAAGCGTATCGCAAACTATGGGGAGCATCTTTCCCTGTCATTCCTGCTTCACGTACAATATTTCGATAACGTTCTATTGCTGTATGCAATGAAGGTTTATCAATCAATTTTCCATTGTGGTCATCACAATGCTTTATTGCAGCATCTAAAATAGATAAAACCTTCTCACGATTAAAAATAGTTGTATCGCGAGGCCGACCTCCTTTTGTACCAAAAACAACCCGAACACGCTCGTCGCCATTAATTAAAGCCTGCCGCCATGTTTTTAATGACTTTGCTGACTGAACAGTTTCTTCCGTTCGCAAACCTACATAGCGAGACAACTGAACACCCAATGCTACCCCTGCGTCTTTTTTTAAGACGTGATTTATGACAGCAGTTAACTTCTCATCCGAAATGGGAGCTTTTGTTCCATCACGGTTAGCACCTGAAATCCCTAAAGCCTGGTTGCTCAATTTCTCATGGTTGGGATCGGCCAGTTTATTCCGCGCCGCAGCGGACATGATTGAACGCACGGCTGCCATCTCGTTTTGCAATGTGCGAAGCGATATATTCTCAGCCTGCCGGCTACGAATGTACTTTTCGATATGGGTCGTTTTAATGTGTTTTACATCCCTGATTTGAATATTCAACTTTGCCAGACGTTCAGAAAAACGGTCTGCAATTCTGGAACGGTCAGCAACGGTTTTAAAGCTCCCTCGTCCCTGACGAGCTAGCGTGACAAGTTGTTTTCCCAGCTGTTTACCGAATCTGGACATCTTAATACCTCCAATGGGATACACGTCCTTCTGCTTTTAAAGAAGCAGACGGATCTGTACCTCAGTAATTTCAACCCCGACGACACGGTTGCTTTTGCGCTTCCTGCGTCTCGACTGGTATCTGTGCATCGGGGCGGCGAAATGTTGAGTTCTTGCGAGGCACCCCAGATCTCTGATCTGTTTGCTGCTTATGCAGAGCTGACTTTCGTCAAGCTGCCTCCAACACTACTGTTCGTAGTGTCGCCATCGATACCGAGTCGATTTCCTCCTTTTTAGATAGTGAAACGTTCAAAACGGGCTTCCCGTCGTAATTACGTTGAAGTGAATGAGTGTTTAAAACCGTACTGACACGGACTACATGTTGGTCAGATGGTAGTAAAACGTTGAAAGCCACGTCGTGCGTGGTTTGAGACGTTATGCGCTACGCGCGTCACTTGGTAGTGTCTTCGCCACTTCACAAGTGACGCGCGCTCCTCTGCTCCCAATGAGACTCACGTAAGCAGCCAAATGTACCCATTGGCTTTATACGTTCGTTCAAAGGTTGCATCGTCGGCAACACGTCATAAAAGCCTTTAACAGCTTTAAAGAGGTAAGCGATATCAGTCAGTTGTGACTGATTTATCCAGGCAAGGACTGCCCAATGTAGATGTGTGCCTGGCTAGTTAGCACCAAGGCATTGAGAGACTTTTCAGCAGCCTTAACCGCCCCGAATACTACGTTATGCAGGCGATATCTGCTCCCAAAGGCGGGCAGATGTACCACACCATATATGGCGTGCTCCCTCTCAGGCTACGGAAGCTTTCTTTTGCCATCACCCGAAGGCGATCCTCGCAGATGGCCAGATCATTGGTGGCTGCCTATCGACAGCAGGGTCACCCGAAGGCGCTCATCACAGACCCACTGAGCATTGGTGGTCGTCCTAAGACGACAGTACAACGTAGATAGATTAAATGATCTGACCAAATGTCGTCAATCACAACAAGTTAACTATCAAACTAATCATCATATTTTACGTTGATTATATTTTAATACGTACCAACCGAGAAAATAAAAAGCGAGGCATACTCTCGCTTTAAAAAAATTGAAAAACACTGACCCTATATAACCAATACATTTAATGCCCTAAAATCAACGAAGGCACCGTTCTGCTTCAAATAATCCTCGCCGACCAACTGAGGATGATATACCATGTTTTCATTAAATTCAGAGTGATGTTGAAATTAACAGCGACCAATGATTGATGGGATATTATTCACAATTCCATATGTAGTGGCAAACTTAAGGTCGATAATTTCCATATTTGGCGTCGTCAGCCATGCATGTAAATTTATCGTTCCAACACCTGACATCGGATTACCCAATTTACTTTTCAACCCTTTCTCGCTTGTATAAAAAACTGCTCTCTTTTCATAATATAACAAAGCGGAGCTTGCAAAGATTCCTCTAAAGCATCTTGAACGAAATACATATATCCAACGCATTATTGTGAGAATTTTTCTTGAGTATGCCTTGAAGAAATACCATGAATGATTTTTAACATTTAAAACCAGCCTATAGGAAAGGCTTTCCATAGGCTGGTTATAACTTAGTTAAGCAGTTTTGCTAACCAATTCCTTTTATATCGAGAACCAATTTCTTTTTCTAATACAGCATTATAACTATTGAACAACTCATAGTAATTATTGTTAACTTTTCTTTCAAAATCCGCATTAAAAACAAAAAAGGACATTAAAGGTTTGAAAACAGTATTTATTGCTTCACCAGTCTTTTTAGAAGAAGAAAATCTTTCATCAGTCAGATCCCCTGCAATAAAGAACTCATTAATTATTTCAGAAACATTTAAACCTGAAAGAAGTGTTTTAACTTTTTCCTTTTCGTTATTCAATTCGGCATCAAGCTTTGTAAGAGATTCGTTTAATTTATTATTGTAGCTATGAAATTCATCTACAGTTCCTGTCACCAATGCTATATTGATGAAGTCCTGGTACATTTCCTGTCTACATGCAACAAGTTCTTTATGATGATTATCAGAGTTATCATTATATTCATAAGCCTTTTTGAGCAAGGCCAGTAAATAGGTTCTATATTCTTCTGTTAACCTTGGGCCTGAGCCATCTTGATTGGCATTATATCTATCAATCAACTCATTATAAATATTGACCTTTTGGATGTGGTCATTAGATAATAATGCTGAAACATTGCCACATTGCCTTTCCTTCTTTATCAACGGTTAATAATACTCTTTCATGATATCCGATCTAAAGTTTAAGTCGCCCTTATATGATTCAAGTATGACCCCGAATATTAAAGTCCCTATCACTAATGGTATTAGACCTAAAAGTAATGATTTAAAGAAAGATTCATTGAGAGGCTTGCCCATATATCCATCCTTAATGTTAATATAAAAAGCGCAACATAAATAATGAAAACACAAGCTTACATTAACATGTCAATTCTTACCAGGTAATGCACTACGCAACGAGCTGAAAAGAAAAACATAAAAGCAGTTACCCCACGAAAGCCCAATGAAAAGCTAGCGTTGGACGGACGTTCACAGCTCGATCGTGAAACCTATCGTAATCGCAATGTTGTGGAGAGGTACTTTGGTCTCCTGAAAGAATACCGTTGCATCGTCACACATTACGACAAATCAGCGAGGAATTATTTAGCAATGGTGAAACTGGACTGTACCCGACTGCTTTACAGAAGATTATACAATTAAGAGGCACGGCCTAGCCTTTTCAATAATTAGTGCGGTGTCCGCCGAACTGATGCTTATCAGCTCTGTTTTGTCTAGGCAGAATCAGAAAGGCAATGGTGTGCATCAGCCACCTACGGAGTCAGGCAAATAGCCATTGATTGTTATTTAAGCTATAGTACTCAAACAGCTAAGCAGGCGTATGGAGGCATTATGAGCCAAGCCAGAGATCAACAGGCCTATCAAAGAGGCATTTGGGCAGCCCGCAAGTGGACACGCCTGAAAGACACGATCATGAGGTGGGATCGACACTGCGTGGCTAAGGCACGAAAGCACAGGCTTCCTGCTTGGATAGGACATGTTCCGATTGTTATCGCTCTCATCGGTTCGGTCACAGCTATGCTGTTCGGGGGACTTCTCGTTGCTGGAAGTATGCTTTTTATTTGGGCGATCGCGTTTATTCTTCAAAATGTCGCCCCATCTGATGAGAATACATTCGATGAAGAAAGGGCTTCTGGTCCATCAATCAGGCATGGTAATGACGGTTACGGTTATTACTCAAGCTCTGATGATCTCACTTCAGAACGGCTTGATTGAACCGTAAAAATACGGGGAGCATACTTGCGTATACTCCCCATAAAAGCATCGATATTACAATTTAACGGATTTTTTGAGTGTATTAACTGCATCTCCCCCAGTTTCTTGGGCTTTGGAAACGCCAGTTCTTAAAGCACTACCAACTGCCTGCCCGATACTAACCCCAGCCCATGATAATGCCCCAAGCCACACTGCTGGCAACACGATAAACACACAGCCCATCACCAGGTTCATGATCAGGTCATCGGCACTATTCTGGAACCCGGCTACATTCCAGCGGCTGTGCGAGTCCGAACTGTACAATGCCTCCAGTAACCAGCTATCCAGCCAGCGCGCTAGTTCCCACCAAAACGTCAGGAAATTGAGCGCAAACACCACAAACGTCACGGTGATCACCGTCTTGTACTCATAGGCTGCAAAGGCCAGGATGAGCGGCACCATGATATAGACCGCCATCAGCAGTACCGCCTGTACCATCGGCAACGCCTGACGCATGGCATCAAATGCCGGATATGCCGCCAGGCTCCCCAGCGCGGTTCCGCCCAGTGACGAGAGCCGGTTAACCGAGTTGTCCAGGGTAAAGTCTGCATTGCCGCCGTAGCCGGCATAAGCACGTCCCCCCTGGGAGACCGTCAGGTTATCCGGGCTGACCAGGCGACGTATCACGGCTTCCTTATAATCTGCATCCGGTTGCCCCATCATCTTCAGCGCGGCAGACATCCGCAGCATGACGCCCGGGTCAACCTGTTTCACCACGCGGGCTGCCAGCCCCGTTTCGCCGGCTGACCACCACTCACTGCAGGTCGGGTATCCACCTCTCCCGGTGTTTGGACGACCGCTGTCACGCCCCTCATTCCAGGGGAAGCTGGCGCGCGGAGTTTTCGACTGCAGGTTGTTGTAGTACCCGCCGTTCAGGAAGGTTTTCGACCCCAGCCACTCGATATCACGTAACGTGGCCTTGTCGGTCGTTTGTCCCTGGTCGCGGTTCTGCCAGGTATACAGCGCCAGCGCATAACAATCGTTGGTGAAGTCCTGCAGCTCCTTCGCAAGCCCCGGGTTATTGACCCGGCTGTGCTGAACCTCAAAACGCACCTGTCGCAGGTCCGGTCGACACGGGATCGTGGCCACCGCCGCCGACGTGATCCCTTTCGACAGTTTATGCACCACCAACCACCACACCGGTACCTTCGCCGTCTGGCCGTTCATACTCGATACGATGTTGGCGTAGCCCGTTTCATCCGGCTTCTTTGGGGTCCAGGTGCCACAGGTCGCCGCCCGACTGCTGTCATACTTGATAGTGTCCAGGCTGACATTCATCAGCGGCAGACAGCAGGCCAGCATCACAACGAATGCCCCGTAGAGCAGGTTTTCGATGCGTGGCAGAGACAGCATCCCTTTGTTGCCCTCATCCTCCCCTTCCTCACGCACCTTCAGCCAGATGGCCGCCACCTTGAACAGCAGCGGCAGCACAAACAGCCCCGTACTGACCAGCAGCTCCCACAGGCCGTTGTTAATCAGCCAGCCAAGCAACGTCAGGAAATACTCCAGATAGCTGTTGGTCATCATAACGACAGCCCTCCACCAAAGAGACTGTATTCACAGGCCAGGGCAAATACCGCGCAGGCAATGGCCATGCGTTTGAGGGGTTGCCGGTATTCTGGTTTGCAGCCAGGGGCATGCCAGATTTTCCAGAACCCCCAGGCCAGCGCGGCGTAAAGCACCAGACGCCAGCTAAGCCAGCCATAGCGTGTGCTGTGCACCCAGTCACGCAGCGCGGCACTCTCTCCCGGGTGATTAACACCCCAGTGAGCCATGCCCAGCGCCACTATCATCACCATCACCAGCATGCCCAACATCTGCAGAACACGCTTTGCCCGCAGACCAAACCGGCGCCCCCTGACGTGCGTCACCGCTTTTTTCTCTGTTCCGGTCATTGATTCATCCTCACGATTACTGGTCGCTTTCCGGCACGGCCAACTGGTTGAACTTGGTATCCGGGCTGTCAACTGACTGACGCTGCGGGTTGGTTTCCGCCCGGTTGTTCTCCCTGTCGATGATGGTCAGCACCGCGTTACGCGCAATCTCACGCTTCATCTCCATCTCGTTCTTGAGCGCCGTGATCTCACGATCCAGCGCCTCGATACGCCGATCGCCTTCTTCAATCGCGACTTTCTGCGCAGAGGCGTTCGGCTCAGACATCCCAGTGGTGATCATGCGCCGCATGATAAAGGCTGTTTCGATGGTATCCGCCATCGCCAGTTCACTGGCCAGACGCCCAACCAGAGCGGCATTATCCGGATCGCGCTGCAGTGCCTTGATAACGCCGGCGGTCACTGCCAGACTGCCCGTTTTGAGTTTGGCCAGGTTGCCCGCGGTGGGTTTTTCTGCCCCGTTGACCAGTCTGGCCAACTGTTCGTT
>NZ_JBZXDO010000052.1:0-18350 GCF_058725505.1 Serratia sp. A07 | reverse complement strand
GGTGTTGAAGTCAATATTCTGTCGCTGATTTGCATCGGTGGGTTACTGGCGGTGCTGTTTGTCTGGGCGGCCTGGGCACTGACCGATATCTGGAAGGGATGGAGCAACGAAAAGCTTCGCAACGCAGCGATGGTTCAGTTTGCCGTCAGGCTCGTGTTGTTGCTGCTCGTTGTTACCTGGATGTTTGCCAGCTGACCCCGCTGAGACGCTGGACCGTTTTTCACGTTATTAATTTCACTCTGCAAAAAGGAATTCTTTATGAATGCTGTAGTTCGTCTTTTCCGTCATTTTTCTGCGCGTGTCGCGGTAGCGACTTCTCTAGCTTATGCCGCCAGTCAACCGGCGCAGGCTGCATTGCCGAGCGTTGAGCCGCCGTCTTCCGGCGGTGGCGGTGGACTGATGGATACCCTCAAAGGTTACATTCAGGACGGCATCGTCATCCTGGGGCTGGTCGCAGCCGCCGTGGCGTTTCTTGTGGTAGCAAACTCTGCAATCTCCACCTTCCATGAGGTGCGCGAAGGTAAATCCAACTGGGGTAAGTTCGGCGCCATTATCGTGGTCGGTATTGTGCTGCTGGTTGCGGTTATCTGGCTGGTCGGCAAGTCCGCCGAAATCCTGTTCTAAGGCTATCCGCCATGCAGACTATCCGATTTTTACCTGACCGCCTCAATGCCGAGCCCGTCGTTTTCCGGGGGTTTACGACTCCGGAGATGGGACTGGCGGCGTTGGCCGGCGTGGGACTGGGTCTGCTCGTGTCGTTACCGTTTCTTCCTCTTGCCGGCTGGGTCGTGATACCCACCGGCATGCTGGTGACGCCGCTTCTCGTCATCTGGTTTGGAGGCAGCCGGCTGACGCGCCTTAAGCGCGGTAAACCGGAGAATTATATCTGGCAGCGCCTCGAGGCGCGTAAACGTCGCATGGGGTGGGGGGATCCCACCCTGATTATCGACAAACAGGGCTGGTCGTTGCGTCGCAGCCGCGTTGTTAAGAGGTCCACATGAGCCGTTTCAGACATGCGGTTAAAAACCGCGATCAGCACATTCTCACGTTACGTGTTGCCTGCGGCGTGCTGGTCGTTTTTCTCCTGGTGGCCAGCATCGGCTGGATGCGGGCGCCAGATAATTTGACTATCCATAATCCCCCCGACCTGCGCAGTGGTTCTACCCGTGCCTGGTGGGAGGTGCCACCGTCCACGGTTTACAGCTTCGGTTTTTATATCTTCCAGCAACTCAATGCCTGGCCAAAGAACGGTGAGGTGGATTACCCGGCAAAAATCAATGGCCTGTCACCGTACCTGACGCCGTCGTGTGAGCGCTTTCTGAAAGCGGACGCCAAAAAGCGTAGCGAAAGTGGCGAGCTCGCCGGCAGAACGCGCGTGGTGTTCGAAATCCCTGAGCATGGCTACAACGGTCGCTATAACCAGAGTCCGGTGACGGTCAAAGGCCGTGATAACTGGGTGGTGCGCCTGGATTTGGTGGCGGACGAGTCTTTCGCCGGTGAACCGGTGAAACGCGCACTGACACGTTACCCGCTCAAAGTGGTGCGCGCAGAAGGGGATCCGGAACGTAATGAGTTTGGTCTGGCACTGGATTGTTACGACAGCATGCCACAGCGTCTGGCTGCGGCGCCGGCGGAACCCGCGCCTGAGAAAAAAGGAGTATTCCAATGATGAAAGCACGTGTTCTGGCGCTTTCCCTGAGTGTACTTCCCCTGGCGGCGACGTTCACCGTGCCGGTTACCCAGGCGGAAGAGCTGATGAAATGGGAGCGTATCCCGTTGCAAGTTCCGCTGGCCGTCGGCAAGGAGCGCGTGCTGTTTGCCGATAAAAATGTCCGCGTCGGATTCCCGCCGGCGCTGAACGGCAAGCTGCGGGTACAAAGCAGCGGCGGTGCGGTTTACCTGAAAGCCGATGCGGCTTTCCCGCCAACGCGTTTGCAGCTGCAGGACGTGGAAAACGGGGAGGTCATTCTCCTTGATGTGACGGCATCGGACAAAGGCTCGGCCGAACCGGTGCGCATTGTCTACAGCGGTGACGTGACATCGGTCAGCAGCAGTAATGACACGTCTGCTGCTTCAGGGGGAAACAACGCGGCTCCCGGGGCGGATAACGGCACCCAGGCGAAGCGTAAAAAAGTCAAATACAACGCGCCGCTGCCGGTCGTCCTGACACGGTACGCAGCACAAAGCCTGTACGGCCCGATGCGCACGGTTGAAGCGGTGCCAGGCATTCATCCGGTCAACCCGCACTTGCCGAAACGTATCACCACACTGTACCCGTCAGAGCCGGTGACCATCACGCCGCTGGGCGGCTGGGGTATTGGCAGTCGCAACGTGGTGGCGCTGAAAGTGCAGAACACCGCCAGCCGCAAAATCACGCTCGATCCCCGGGTACTGCAGGGGCAGTTTGTGACGGCGACGTTCCAGCACCGCTATCTCGGCCCGGTGGGGACCCCGGAAGACACCACAACGCTGTATCTGGTCACGTCCGGTCGCCCGGACGGGGCGTTTATCGCGGAGCCGTCGGTGGTTCGCAAGGCCGTAAAAGCGGTGAAGAAGGGGGCTAATCATGGCTGAGGTGAAATCCAACATGCTGCCGAAAGTGATTGTGTTCGGCGTGCTGGCTGCATCCATTGTCGTCGGGCTCAAAGCCTGCAGCGGCGGTAAAACGCAGGAGGAGACTCAGCAGGCGCATAACGTTCTGGCCAGCATGTCGCCGGAAGAGCTGCGGGCGCTGGGCGTGGAGGGGGATACCCCGGAAGATACCCTGCGTACCCTGGTGGGCACCCTGCGTACTACCCGAACCCAGCAGGCCGAGTTGCAAAGCAACATCGACAAGGTGTTGAAAGAAAACGAAGCGCTGCGCAAGCGTAATACCAATGTGTCCGGCCAGGTCAATGAGGCCGTGGCCGGCTTTCAGAAGCAGGCCGAGCAGCGCCAGCAGCAGCTCCAGCAGGAGCAGCAGACGCTGATGGGGAAAATTCAGACGCTGACCGAGCAGTTGAGTGCGAACAAAGACAAGGCGAAGAACGACAGTGATATCCCGCTCGGTCTGGGGCTGGATGGCATGGGCGCCGGCGAGGGCAGTGCGGCGCCTGGTCAGGATGGCTTGATGTGGGTCGGTCCGAAGGACATGAAAGAACCCGACCCGCGCAATCCGAACAGCGCCAAAGACGGCCCGCAGTTCCCGACGTCGTTCCTGTCCGACAATGCGATCACACGCCAAAAAGCGGCCTATGAGCAGCAGGTGAAAGGGCATACCAATGAAAAAGGGGCGGAGGAGAGCGCCGAGCCGGTGTTTACCCTGCCCGAGAACTCCACCCTGGTGGGCAGTAGGTCCATGACGGCGCTGCTGGGCCGCGTGCCGATTAACGGCACGGTGACCGACCCCTACCCATTTAAGCTGATGATTGGCAAAGACAACCTGACGGCGAACGGCATCGAGCTGCCGGACGTGGAAGGGGCGATTGTCTCCGGGACAGCCAGCGGCGACTGGACGTTGTCCTGCGTGCGTGGCCAGGTTAACAGCATTACGTTTGTGTTTGCGGACGGGACGGTACGCACCTTGCCGCATCCTGACACCAATATGAAGGCCAATAGCAACAACAATAGCGGTAACAATGGCAAAGACGTCAGCACCACCGCAGGCATTGGCTGGATCTCAGATGACAACGGTATCCCGTGCATCGGTGGAGAGCGTAAGTCCAATGCCTCGACCTACCTGCCGACGATCGCCGCCTTGTCGGCCGCCAGCGCCGCCGGGGAAGGGATCAGCCAGGGGCAATACACCACGCAAAACAATGTGAATGGCATCACCTCGACCATGACCGGTAATGCCGGCCAGGCCGTGCTGGGCAAGGCGCTGTCAGGCGGGATGAAAGAGACCGCCGATTGGGTGCGTGAGCGCTACGGCATGATGTTCGACGCCGTGTACGTTCCCCCGGGCCAGAAACTGGCCGTGCACATTACCCGCCAGCTGGCGATCGACTTTGAGACCAAAGGGCGCAAGGTGCGTTACGACTTCAGCCTGCCTGGCGAAGACGGCAGCACCGGCGGGCTGGATTAACACGTCATTCAGAGGAGGAGAGACATGCTGTGGCATCAATGCGAAAGGATGAGTCGCCCACAGAGTTGGGCGCTGGTCTTGCTGTCCTGCAGCGCGTTTTGGTTAGGTGTGCTGCTCCTGCTGTGTTTGCTTATAAGAGAATGATAATCATGCGGAAAAATTTGTTTAACCGAGTCCTGGCGACCGCTGTCATTGTCAGCGTCATGGCGTTGGCCGGCTGTTCGACGTCGAAAGAAGAAATGCTGCCGCCAGGCGACAGCTCGATGCTGGAATTGTGGCAGGGTGAAGACGGTGGAGGTTCAGCGCGTAATGCGGTGGCGGCACGCGACAGCCTGCGCCGGCCGCTCACCGAGAACGAAAGCCAGGCAACAGCCGCAAGCGATCGCAGCTACAGCCGCACGCAGGAAAGCGAAATCAGCCAGCAGTTCCCACGGTTGCCGAATCCCGATCTGGTGATGTATGTGTACCCGCACCTGGCAGATGGTAACGCGCCGGTGCCGGGCTACAGCACCGTGTTCCCGTTCTACAGTCAGGTGCAGTATGCGATGCCGGGTGAACGGACGGAGGCCTACTGATGCGATTTTCCCTTTTTGATAAAAAGCGCCTGACGCGCAAGCAGCCGGTAGTGCCGGCAACGGATGTCCAGGACACGGTGATCGCCACCGAGGACGGTGTGCCGCTGTCTGTCGACGGGCGAGAGCCGTTACGGCGCCCGGGCAAGATGACGGTAAAGGATGAGCAGCAGGTGTACCACGCCAATCCGTCCATCGTTGATTACCTGCCCTGGGCGGAGTTTCTCGACCGTGAGCAGTGTATTTTGCTCGATGACGGGGTGTCCGTCGGGGCCGTTTTTGATATCACACCGGTGGCCACCGAGGGACGCACAGACGATCGCCTGGAGCAGATGCGCGATACGGTGGAGGATGCCCTGCAGGACTCCTTTGACGAACATGATGAAAACCCCTGGGTCGTGCAGTTCTTCTGCCAGGACGAGAACAACGTCGATGCGTACCTTGACCGGCTGAGAGGGTATATCAAGCCGCATGCGCAGGGTTCTCAGCTGTCTGAGTCATGGCTGAAAGAAACCGAGCGTCATCTGCGCGGGATTGCCCGTCCGGAAGGCCTGTTTAAAGATACGCTGATAACAGACCAGCCATGGCGTGGGCAGCAACGCCGGACTCGCATGGTGGTCTATCGCTGGATTGGTAAGAGCAATCATGATCCGATGCCACCGATCGCCATGCTGAATCAGACCTGTGAGCGCGTGACGGGGGCGCTGAACGGGGCCGGCGTGGTGTGTGTGCGGCAAAATGGCGGCCAGGTTCACGACTGGCTGCTGCGTCATTTTAACCCCAGCCCGGAGTGGGTGGATAAAGGGGTTCTGTACCGTGACGCCGCCTATTTTGACAGCCGTGATACGCCGGAAGGCGCAATGCCGGTGCAGAATGATTTTGCCGAAACCCTGCTGTTCACCCCGCCCGTGTCCGATCCGGACCAGGGGGTGTGGTGGTTCGATAATCAGGCGCATTGCGCGATCCCGGTCGAGAAGTTGCGCCGCCCGCCAGAGCCCGGCACCATCACCGGAGAGATGAAGCGTGGCGAGAAAAAAATCAACGCGCTGATGGATATGTTTCCGGAAGGGACGATGCTGTGCATGACCATCGTGGTGCAGCCGCAGGACACGCTGGAAAACGATTTTAACAAGCTGTCGAAAAATGCCGTCGGCGAAAATACCGAGTCCGGGCGAGTACGTCAGGACGTGGCACAGGTCAAGGAATACCTGGGTAATCGTCACAAGCTGTACCGTGCCGGCATCACCTTCTTGTTGCGTGCCGGCGACCTGACCACGCTCAATCACAAGCGTGTCGAGCTCACCAACGTGTTGCTTGGTGCCGGCCTGCAGCCGGTTCGCCCGGAGTTTGATGTGGCGCCGCTCAATACCTATCTGCGCGCGCTGCCGATGTGCTTTAACCCGGAGACCGACAAGAAACACTGGTACACCCGTCTGACTTGGGTACAGCATCTGGCCGGCCTGTTACCGGTGACCGGTCGTGAAACGGGAACGGGCAATCCCGGACTGAGTTTTTTCAACCGCGGGGGCGATATTCTGACGGTTGATCCGCTTAACAAACATGACCGCAGCCAGAATGCGCATATGCTGTATTTTGGTCCGACCGGCGCGGGGAAATCGGCGACGTTGTGTGCCACGCTGACGCAAACCATGGCGGTTCATCGCCCACGTCTGTTCGTTGCCGAGGCGGGGAACTCGTTTGGATTGTTGGCTGATTACTTTGAAAGCCAGGGGCTGACGGTCAATAAAGTCAGCATCAAACCGGGCAGTGGCGTGTCTTTGCCGCCGTTCTCTTTCGCGCATAAGCTTATCGAGGAACTGAGCTCACTGGAGCTGGATGAAAGTGAGCTGCGTGATATCGATGCGGATGACGACGATGAGGATAAACGCGATTACCTGGGGGAAATGGAGATCTCGGCGCGCATGATGGTCACCGGCGGTGACCAGAAGGAAGAAGCGGAGTTAAAACGGGCTGACCGGGCAATGATCCGTGAAGCCTTGCTGATGGCGGCGAAGAGCGCCTATGACGAGCAGCGCCAGATGCTACCGTCTGATTTGCAGAACGCCTTGTACGCTATTTCCAACGACACAGCCAACGAAAAGCGCAATCCACAGCGTCGGGCGAAAGCGGCCGAAATGGCCGAAGCGCTGGGCATGTTTACCCAGGCCGGCAGCTTCGAAGCAGAGCTGTTTAACCGCGAAGGTAGCCTGTGGCCAGAGGCGGATGTGACCCTGATTGACCTGGGGCATCTGGCGCGTGAGGGGTATGAGGCGCAGATGGCGCTGACGATGGTAAGCCTGACCAATACCATCAACAACATTGCCGAACGAGACCAGTACTCGGAACGGGATATCGTGTTCGCGGTGGATGAGGCGCACATTGTGACGGTGAACCCGCTGCTGGCACCGTACATGACCAAAATCGTCAAGATGTGGCGTAAGCTCGGGGCCTGGCTGTGGCTGGCAACACAGAACCTGAAAGACTTCCCGGACATTGCCGAGAAGATGCTGAACATGGCGGAGTGGTGGGTCTGTCTGACCATGCCGCCGGAGGAGGTCAACGACATTGCCCGCTTCAAGGCGCTGACCGAGGAGCAAAAGGCGGTGCTGCTGTCAGCCAGCAAACTCTCCGGCTGTTATACCGAAGGTGTGGTGCTGTCGAAAAAACTCGAGGCGCTGTTCCGTGCAGTACCGCCGAGCCTGTACCTGGCGCTGGGGATGACGGAGAAAGAAGAGAAGGCCGAGCGCCGCGCGCTGATGCAGGAATTTGGCTGCAGCGAGCTCGAGGCGGCGCGCAGGGTAGCGCAAAAGCTTGACCGTCTGCGTGGTCTGGCGGCTAACGGGGAGGCAGCGGTAGCATGATGACCCTGAAATACCCGGAACCGGTTGTTCGACCGCATGGCTTGGTCTGTCGTGAACCGTCGTTGTTTACCCTCCCTCCGCAGGGCGTGGCCACCTTAAGCGAAGCAGATGCGCGGCGGCTTGAGACGTTCTGTGCGGCTATCCGCGATCGACTCCTGGGGCCGGTCCAACTTACGGCCCACCCGCATCGCATCGGGAGTCGTACCAGCGTGGCGTTGCATCTCGAGGGCCGACTGGGGCGTTGCATCGATGTTCTGATCTCGGTGACCGGCAGTACGCTGTGGCCGCAGTCGGAGGAGTACGATCACCCGCGCTGGTATGTCACCGTACCGGATGCCGCGGATGTGGTGTATCTGCTGCTCCATTTAAGCGAACTGTGCGATCGATTTAGGGTCAATTAGTTAAAACAATCCCAACAAATTTTATCAATTTCATCATGATAAAATATTTCACGAAAGAGAAAGCTCAGCATAAGTGTGGGAAAACTTATGCTGAGGGATAAACGTTTATCACATCACTAACAATATCTTAGTCACTTAAGCAATCATCCATTTGTGCAAAAATAAACTGCTTTAAAAACTGATCAATGCGAATATTCAGCTTAAATAGAGGTATGGTTATGCCGTCTTGTTTTTCAAAGTAGGCCTTGGCTTTCGTTTTATCTACCGATTCTTTTAATGCGTCGAAACGACCAAAGTCGTTGAGATTCTTATCATTAACACTATCAGTCATTAATGCTATGAGTAGTTTTTTATCTAAACCAAGAGCATCAACAACAGCGTTTAATTGTGCATTTTCAGCGTTGTCTTTGTAGGCGTTGATATAGTCTCTAAAAGTATAGCCTTCAATTAATTGCGCATCACCGCGCTGCAAGTCGTGTAAGAAGAGCTTGGCGTACTTTTGCTCGCTTTGGGTGAGTGATGCAAACGACTTGTGCAGCTCATTTAATGTGATTTCAATGTTCGCAGAACCTTGATGTTTGTTCAGCTCTTTTAAGTATTTATCAAAGCGGCTATTCATGTAGTCGGCATCGATTTTTCCGGTATCTATCTCGGTTAAATAGCCACTGATATCAAAAGGCACATCGCTGCCACCTACGCCAGTACCATCACCTTTGGCAACCAACTCTTTGTAACGCAGAACCAGGCTCAGATAAGTTTGTTCGTCTATGGACAGCGTTACCTCATGTTCTACATCATTTTCAGTAAATGAATAGATCGACTGCTCCCAATGCAAACCTTGTACTTTAGCCGCTTCTAGGTGGTGGCTAAAGTTGTTAAATAATTTGGCGAATTGGGCACAGGTTTCTATATCTTCTGGCAGTTTTTCAAAGTTCTCAATACCCGCACTGACAAACAGCCCGGTAATCTCTAACACTAATTCATTCATGGCGTTAAGGTTGCTTTCTAACCTATCTACAAACAAGCCGATAGGTCTGTCGCCGGAATAGAGTTTTACCGCATCATTGATATTTTTCTCCATGGTGTGTGGATAACGGTAATAACGGATGATGCCGTGGGGTTTGTCCGGACCAAACAAGCGGTTGGTACGTGAGAACGCTTGAATAATATTTTGGTATTTAATTACCTTATCTAAATACAAGGTGTTAAGCCATTTAGAGTCAAAGCCAGTGAGCATTTGATCTACAACAATCAGTAAATCTAATTGCTTTGAAGGCTCGGTATGAATGCACTCATAGGGCTTTTTATGGGCAAGGCGTGCCGCTAAATCTTTTTTAAACGCCGCATGGCGGGCAAAGTCAAAATCTTGACAATAACGCGCGTTATAGTCGGTCATTATTTCGTCTAGGCCATCGCCTTTAAAGGTGGGGCCACGGTCACCACTGCCGTCGTTATCAATATTTGGGTCAAACAAAGCCGATACTTTAAGTTCAGGTTTGGCGGCTTTTAAACGGCGGTAATAGTCAATGGCTTCGGCAATGCTGTTAGTGGCCAAAATGGCATGAAATTTAGTCCCTTGACTGAGCACGTCCCATTTATGCAGAATATCTTCTACCACCTTAGTTTGGTGAGTATCGCTTAAATATTGGCTTTTAGGCACATAGTCTTCAATGCCTTTGTGGTATTTTCCTGTAGCATCTCTATGGCCAGCCATAGGTACATCATTCATAAAGTGGTTAAATTTTTTCTTTTTGACAGGATTATCCATGGCCTCGTTCACTGAACCGGCCTTGGCTTGCTCTAACGCCACCGCTTGCCTTAGGTCACTGTCTCTAAATGTAGGTACTTTGTAAGGGTCAAAACCGAGTACATTACCATCGCGTATGCCATCGGCAATGCTATAGCGGTGTAGCTCGTTGCCAAATACGGTACTGGTGGTATTGCCGTTTTTTTCGTTTTCTTCTTGAATCGGTGTCCCAGTAAAGCCAAAAAACAAGGCGCGCGGAAAGGTACGTTTAATCGTAATCAGCATATCGCCAAAGGTGGAGCGGTGCGCCTCATCGACAATAAACACCAAGCGTTTAGCGCGGATTTTTTCAATATCCGCGGTGTTTGTGGTCACGCCTTCACCACCTTCCGCTTCAAAAATATTACTCATTTTTTGAATGGAGCTAACAATTAAGGTATTGGCTGGGGCGGTGCTTTTTAGTTTGGTAATGAGTATGTGAGTATTTTCGGTGGCTTGAACGTCCTCGCCATCGCCAGCAAAATTGCGGTATTCCATGAGCGACTGGGTGCCCAGTTCAATCCTGTCCATTAAGAAAATTACTTTATCGGCATCTTTGGATTGAGCGATCAACTGCGCCGATTTAAAGCTGGTCATGGTTTTACCCGAACCCGTGGTATGCCACACATATCCCCCGAGGCGATCGGGATTATTGGCCGTGCTACCCAGTTGCTGCCAGTTGGTTTTGGCCACTTTGTCAGATATCGCATTAGCGGCGTAATACTGATAACTGCGCATTACCTTAAGCACGCCGTCGGTATCGTCGGCGACGGTATAAAATCCGATCAACTGATGCGCCATAGGGATAGAAAGCAGGGTAGAGGCAATGTCTTTCCAGTGGTTCATGGGTTCGTTATTGAAATCGGCCCAGTTAAACTGATAGTCGGGGTTAAACTTGCCGTCTAGTCCGGGATTGGCAAAGTATTTAGTTTCATTTGGCTCCATTGCCACGAACACTTGGATAAGGGAAAACAGACCGCTAAATACGCCCTCTTTACTGTACTTTTCAATTTGGTTGACAGCCTGGCTAACCGGTATGCCACTGCGCTTTAGTTCCACATGGATCACCGGCATACCGTTAATCAGTAGCAGCACATCACCGCGTCTGTCGTTACGCAAAGGGCTGCCGCGTTCAAAGTTAGGTTGCTGCACAATTTGGTAACGGCTTTGGCCAGCAGCAATTTCTTGGCGATCGTATATTTTTAAGCTGACTTCTTTACCCATATGCAAAGCATCGGCTGGGTTATCACGCTTAATTGCCACGGTTTTGCCATTAATTAAACCGTTGAGCTTGAGCGGGGTTTTAAGCTCTTTGATTTGCTCAATAATTTGCTGCATTTCAGTCGCAGTAAGCGGAACATCGTTTAAACGATCCCGCTGGCGATTGTTTTCAAACAAAATGTTTGCCCAGTTTTGCAGTAAATCGGCTTCGGTTTTGTTTTTGATTATCTCTGTTTCCCAGCCCTTGTGGGTAAGTGCCTCAATAAAGGCCTGCTCAAATTGCGCTTCGGTTTTAAAGGTGGTCATGATGGCGCTCCTTGTTAGACAAACATTTTACTTAAGCAGGCCTGCTTGATGTTATTAAGCTTGGTGATTTGTTGTTGGTATTGGTTGATCAGGCTGTCGAGTTTTTCGAAATAGTTGCCGATGGCGGTTTGTTCCTCTAAGCTAGGCATAAGAATTTTCATACGCCCAAGTTGCTTGCCTGAAATTTCTAAAAAAGTGGAGCCAGATGCATGTTTAAGCGCAAAATCTTTGATTTGTTTACCCGCTGAAAAGATAAAATAGGGTGAATAACCCTCTTTAACTATAAGTGATTGAAAACCCTGATTAGTGGAGCCTGGTTTTGTAAGAATAGCCATGTCACCTATGCCCGCTCTGCTAGTAAAGAGAACCGTATTACCAGCAGGAAGTATCTTTGCTGAGCAACTTTTCAAACCTAGAGGTGTAATCTTTTTCTGACTACCTTCCGCATACACATTTTCTCCAATTTCAGTAGGTGAATACCAATCAATATCACCGTCCCAAAATTCAGAAATTGACGTGCTGGGTGTACCTCCCCCAATAATTTCAGCGATATCAGTACCTAACATCTTCTCTTCCCACTCCCCAGTAAACCCTTTAAAGCGAATTTCTGGAATGGTTTCACCTTGTTTGGGGAACATCTTTTCCAGCATAGCTTTTTTAATGCTGCTTAGCTTGTCATGTTTTTGTTGGTGTTGGTTTATTAACGTGTCGAGCTTTTGGAAGTAGTGGCCTATTTCATTGCTTTCATAAATATTCTTAGGAACAAAAAAGCAAGAGGAAGATACAAGTCCCCAATCAGAACGAGGCATTTTCGAGCCTGCTGAAAGGTTTGAAACCAATTCAAATTCATTGGTTTGAATTAAAGAAAATAAAAACGTACTTGCAACATTGTCGGCACGTAACACCCAAAAATCTCCAACTGCGAGCCCTTCAAAGTCAGCTAAAAACCAGTTTTTCAGATAGGGGCGCAATTTTCCAAATAAAACATCATCAGCTTCAAATTTTAAGCCGGTTTTAAAGGATTTTTTCTGATGAATATCTTTATTGAATCTGCCTTTCCCTGCGACTATATCTTCGTATTCAACACAAGGTAGACATGTACTTTGATGATGTGTTGATACTCTGGTAGCGATGTTTGAAAACTCTCTCTCCTGCCACTTCTCACTAAATCCTTTAAAGCGGATCTCTGGCACCTTGTTATCCACACTCATCTTATTCACCCTTCAGTAAGTTAGTGAGTACTGCTAGGCCCTGCATATCAAACTCATTGCCCGTGAGCTCGCCCGTCATCTCCGCTAGCTCTTGCTCGGTGGTTTTTATCTCATGGGCTATCTGCGAATAGGTGACGGCGTATTTATCAGCCAGGGCTTGTACCTGGCTGGAGAGCTGGCTAATCACGGCATCTGGCATGCCGGCGAGTTCGGCGCTTAATGGTGCAATCCATTTAAGGTACAGCAGGCTATTCACCTGTTCATCGGTTAAGGCTTCGATGGTAGTTTTGGTTTTTAAGTGCAGGGAAGTGGCGGCATCTTTGACCGCTTTTTTCAGGGCTTTTTCTTCATCGATTAATTTGTTCGCACGAATAACTTTGGCTTCATAGCTTTCTTCTGCAAATTTAACTTTGCTGTCTTTTTGTTCTTTCAGGAAGGTTTTGGCGGCTTTGCTTAATTCTGCACTCGCAAAGCCGTCTTTGCTCTCTTTGACCGTATCCTGTTCTTTTTCTTCCTCGGTTAGCGATTCTAAAATTTCTTCCAGCGTGCTGGCAATTTCTGCCAGACGGGTTTCATTATCCGCCAGAGCTTGTAAGTCATCACTTAAGTACGTTTGTTGCACTAAGTCGAAGGGCAATATGTGGCCTTTCCACCCCTCTTGTACTTCGGTGTCATTGCCGTTTTTTTTCTTTATAACAATATTGGGATCAACTTGCTTGGTGGCAGCAAAGCCTTCGGTTTGCATCATTTCTAAATCGGCGCTGATCAGTTGCCATTGATTGTTTAGAAATTGGTAAGCCTGGTATTTGTCGATTAAGGCAATGGGGGCTAAGCGAGTAAATAACTCGGTACTTAATACCACCTCTTGCTGGTTACGCTTTACACTTTGCCAGTTTTGTATTAATTGAGTGTTTAGGTGATCATCAAAGCCATTAAAGGTCTGGTTGTAGGCGCTGATAAACTCCAACACTTGCGGATGCCCGCTAATGCTGGGATTGACTTCTTGTTTGTCAATGGCCAGCTCACTGTAAGAGGCGGATTTTGGTGTAAACAGAGTACTGCGTAATTGTGGGAAGGTTTGCCAAAAGCTATTTAACTCGGCAATTTCGCTATTGGGAATGCCGCCGAGCATGGTGGCATGTAAATCCCAGGTTTGTGCCGTCGCAGAGGAATCCACATAGCGCGGTATGTTGAGGTTGTAACCGTTGTCGCGCAGGGTTTCTTTGCTCACCAGTTGTGAGTACTTGTTGATACTCTCTCGGTTAATCACCGCATCAGTAATGCGCTTGATATCACTCGCTTGCAGTTTGTTGTTTTTGCCTTCTTTCATAAAGTGTTTGGAGGCATCGACTACCAATACATCGGTGTTTTGGCGTTTTTGTTTGAGTACTAAAATCACCGTGGGAATGCTGGTGCCAAAAAAGATATTGGCCGGTAAACCGATAACGGTCTCAATATGATTCTGCTCAATGAGTTGCTTGCGAATTTGACCTTCTTCACCGCCACGGAACAAGACACCATGCGGAAGGACGATAGCCATAATGCCATCGGGTTTTAGGTGGTAGAGGTCGTGCAGTAAAAAAGCAAAATCAGCTTTGGTTTTAGGTGCCAGGCCAAAACGTGAATAGCGAGGATCGCTCTCTTTAAAGCTGGGGTCCCAGTTTTGTGAGTAAGGCGGGTTGGATACCACGGCATCGACATGTAAGGCGTAGTATGAACCTTGAGGATCGCTGTCATCAAAATACGGCCAATCTTCTTCCAGGGTATCGCCATTACGAGTTTTGATGTTGCTGGCTTTGATACCGCGCATGATGAGATTCATACGGGTTAGGTTGTAGGTATTGGCTTTTAACTCTTGGGCGAAATAGGTGATGCTGTCTTTGTTTTTAGCGTATTTCTCGAACGCCTCACCAATATTGATCAGCAACGAACCCGAGCCTGAAGTTGGGTCGTAAATTTTGATGGTATCTTTGTGTTTTAACTCGTGGGCGATGATGTTTGACATGAGTACCGAGACTTCATGAGGCGTGTAAAACTCACCGGCTTTTTTACCCGCATTGGCAGCAAATTTCTCAAGCAGGTATTCGTAAATGTAGCCCAGTACGTCATACCCTTGATTACTATTCATGGGAATGCTTTTGATCAGGTGAAGTAAGTCGCTGATGGCCTTGGTGCGTTTGCCTGCACTTTCACCAAGTTTGCTCAATCCTGTTTCTAAGGTGGTAAAAATACCATCAAACAGTTTTTTGTAAGTTGGCGAAATCAAACGGCTAAAGGCCGAGAGCGCATCCCGCACGTTAGATTCATCAAATTCGGATGTTGGATCAATCCATGTAGAAAAAAGATTATCGTAGGCAATAAAGTAGCCCAGGTTGCTTTGCAGGTATTCAACTGTGTCGGTGTCTTCTTCATTGAGGGTTTTGATGTCTTCAGACGTCATCCCCTGTCTGGTGACAAACTGCACTAGCTGGTCGCTTAGGTACTTGTAGAAGATAAAGCCGAGTATGTAGTCTTTGTATTCGTTGGCTTCAATTTTAGAACGCATCTGGTTGGCAGATTCCCAGATTTTTGCCGCAAGTTGTTGTTTATTCACGATAAGTCCTGTTAAAAGCAATTCTTTTTCGAAAAAGTCTATTTTAGGGTTTCGATTGTACGTTTCATAAGAGCTTCTTGCTAGCTGCAGGGCTTTACGAGTCGGTTGCAGTAAGTAGTTCTACAATCTCGATTCCTACCAAGACTGCCATTTCATCTGGTGCATCACCAATCAAAATAGTCGCTATCGAGTTTAGAAACCTTCATTAGCGTCGGACTGGTACCCACCTCGTTGTCCATCATCAGATGAACTAGCCGATTATCATCGATAAGTACCATGCCTTCTATCGATTGCGCGTAGGCAACGTCATGCTTAGTAAAGCCAGAAGTCGTAATGAATACCCTAATTTAGCCTTTTGCCACACCAGGTCACCTTAGAATGCATGCAACTCAGGGCGGCCTACGGTGTTTTGCCAGCGTTTGGCTTGCACACACGCCTTTTCTAAACCGAGCTTGTCTAAAGAAATAACGCTATCAATTCCAGCATCACCGCTGCCGCCGACACGCTTTGAATCGTGATGGCCGCCGTAACCTAAACGGTGCAGCACATCCAGTACGATGACCTCGAAGCGGCCTTGAGATACCTGGCTTAGGTTCTCCAGCCGTTCCGATGCAACCGCATCGTGGATCTTTGATTGATTGCTCAAGGCGGTCGTCTGGGCTGTTTGTTAACATCGGTTGGGTGAGAAGGGGTTCTGTAACCGGGTCCAAATCTACCGCATCACTATTTTGTTGAAGTTTGACGTTGGTGTAAGCCAAAGCGAGATGTTCAATTTCTGCTGCAGTGAGTACGTTTCGAACGATTGTGAGCCCATCCGGTACGGTTTTGTAAACCAATTGGCTGCTGGCAATGGTTCTGTGGCATAAGATGATTGGTTACCCTGTTACCCTGTTACCCTTTAATGTCATTGGCGTTTTGCTGGTCAGATTGCGTTATTTTATTATGGTGCTTGTTGGGCTCCTGATCCTTCTGTTTGTTGTCTCTCTGATAGTCAGTATTATTTCCTCCATGATTTAAGGCGGCTTTATGAATGAGAGCGTTCTTCGTGCTTTTAGCTTTAACGGTGCACTGGATGCGGGAATGGATCCGGGTAGCTATGCATGGCAGTCCGTACCTGTCGGCGACTGGGCCGCTAGACTCGATTTCAAAGTCTGGTCGAATACCACGTCCTCCGGCCACCTTGTCTGTTACTTTACCGCCCTGGATGATGGCCAACGATACCGTCTCTCGTCATTTCGACCGAAAAATGGCTCCCGTCGTTATACCCCAAAAGATGGTGGTATTGACTTTTCTGAAGGTGGGCTGGATGGGCAAATATTTTTGTTGAATGTGGGAAAAGCGCGTAATGGTACTTCTGCATGGTTGGGGGCTGAGTTTTTGGAGCGTGATGATTAAAAATCAGGTATCGAATGAAGTTTAGATCCTGAATCTAAGCACCGTGACGCCGAAGAGAATAAGCGTGTTTATACGCTGCAGGATGTACCACGTGGCACAGTTGACCGCACAGCGGGATTGTATGTGACCCAACTGACAACGCAAGCGATATCATTCCTCCCGGAACACGATTTGCTTGCTTTTTGATCTCATGGGCGGATAATGCGCCAAAAATTACATACCTTTACACTTTATGAAATGGATTTTCATGAAAAGGACTTTTCTTTCGCACAAATCACGAGCGAAGGCGTTGAGCCACGTTCTCGCGGGTGTTCTCTTCACCGGCACTTTCCCGGGCATGGCCGCCACACCCTCTGATACCCCGGAGCGAGCCGCTTCCGCTATTGATGCCCGTGAGCAACAGCGCCAGCAGGAGCGTGAGCGCGCTCTGCAACAGCAAAATGCACCACAGGCCGATGCGCGCCTTTCCCGCCCCGAGGCCGTGTTGCCGGATTACCCGGTCAATGAGTCCCCCTGCTTCACCATCAACCGGCTTACCCTGGTCGGGGAGTCGGCCGCTCGCTTTCAGTGGGCGCTGGATGCGGCGGCTGATGCGAAAGGTCGCTGTCTGGGCGGTCAGGGCATTGTGCTTGCCATCAATAAAGTACAGAACGTCATACTGGCCAAAGGCTATGTCACCACACGCGTAATGGCGCAGGAGCAGGACCTGACTACAGGCGTGTTGACGCTTACGTTGCAACCGGGGCGCATCGGTGATATCCGTTTCGAGGTACCGGTCTCCTGGCGGGGACGGCTGTGGAACGCTATTCCGGCCTCACGCGGTGATATCCTCAACTTGCGTGATATCGAACAGGGGCTGGAGAACTTTAGACGAGTGCCCAGCGCCAGTGCCGACATCAAAATCGTGCCTGGCGCCGAGGAGGCCACCAGTGATCTGCAGGTCAACTGGCACGAGGGGCGCCCGATACGGCTCAGTCTGGGGCTTGACGACAGCGGCTCCAAAAGTACCGGACGTTATCTCGGTTCGGCCACCTTGGCTATCGATGCGCCGTTTGCGCAAAATGACCTTTTCTACGCCAACATCGGCAAGGATGTGTTTCAGCACGGACCGTTCGGCAATCGTTCACATACGCTGAATTACTTCTTCCCGGTGGGATATTGGGCCTTCTCAGCCAATTACAACGACTACACCTACCATCAGAACATCCCTAACGCCAACGAGGTGCTGCGCTATAGCGGCAAGAGTGACAACATTCAGTTGACCGTTTCCCGATTGCTCTATCGCGACCAATCGCACAAGACCACGCTCAACCTGCGCGGCTACCGGAAGCACTCGACTAACGCCGTGGACAACGTTGATATTGTGTCGCAAAAACGCCGGACCGCCGGCTGGGAGCTGGGGCTTAACCAGCGCAGTTACCTCGGTACCACCACGTTGGATGCGAATATCAGCTGGCGCCGCGGTACCGGGGCGTTCAATGCCTTGCCTGCGCCGGAAGAATCGCGTCATGAAGGCAGTGCGCGTACCGGCATTTTGCTCGGTGATCTGGGTATCAACCTGCCTTTCACCTGGGGCAAGCAGCCCTGGCGGGTCTATACCAGCGTGCGGGGCCAGTGGAGCCCGAATGCGCTAACGCCGCAAGAGCGGATGGCCATTGCCGGGCGTTACACGGTGCGCGGCTTTGACGGCGAACAGATGCTGTCCGGCGAAAAGGGCCTGCTGTGGCGTAATGAAATCGCCTGGAATGCGTTTTCTCGCGGGCACGAACTGTACCTGGCGGCCGACTACGGCCGGGTGGACGGCCCGGGCACCCGCTATCTGGTGGGGCATCAGTTGGCGGGCAGTGCGCTCGGCGTGCGCGGTGCGCTGTGGGGGCGATTCAGCTATGACCTGTTTGCCGGCGTGCCGCTCTACAAGCCCGCAGGGTTCCATACCTCCGG